>DASSKS010000496.1:0-4004 GCA_035690245.1 Halococcus sp.
GACGAACGGATTTTTCCCGATGGTTGCCCTAACAAGCTCCTTCTCCCTTCTTTCTTGACTGGCCGTTTTCAGCGATAGCTCTCTAGAAGGCGTTCTACGTACTTCGCTATCACATCGACTTCGATGTTGACCGAATCACCTGGCATCATCTCGTTCATGGTCGTCAATTCGTAGGTCGCCGGAATCACGGCCACGGTGAAGACGTCCTCGCGCAACTCCGCCACGGTGAGGCTGATGCCATCGACGGCAATCGAACCCTTCTCGACGACGTAACGCGCGACGCCCTCTGGAAGCGAGAAGGTGAATTCCCAGTCGTCGCCTATCTGCTCTATAGCTACGACTTCGGCGGTCGCATCGACGTGGCCCTGTACGAAGTGACCGTCGAAGCGACCATCCGCAGGTAGTGCGCGTTCGAGATTGAGTGCGTCGCCGGGTTCGACCGCCGGGAGTGCCGTTCGTTCGAGGGTTTCTGCCGAACAGAACAGTTCGACAGTGCCGTTTTCGACTTCCTCGACGGTGAGACAGGTGCCATCGACGGCGATGCTCGCTCCGTGAGACAACCCCTCAAGAGTGGTTTCGACGCTGATGCGCCGTCCACCCTCCTCGTCGCGTACTTCGCAGACTGTACCGGTCGTTTCGATGATACCGGTGAACATGGCGTCGGTACTCGTCGTTAGGGGATGAGTGTGGCGCTCTTCGCTCGCCGGTTCTCCGTGCCGCGGACGCGCTGTTGCGATACCGTTTCGGGAGGTACGCTGCATCGGAGAATTAGCGTAATTAGTTAGTCCAGATATAGTCGTAAAGAAGAAACGCTATTGCGATGAAAGCTATGACCGCCATCCCAAAATTGAGTGTAATCGTATCGTTATTTACAGAAATATAAGTAGCGATAATAGTTACTACGACGAGAACGGACGCCGCTATCGACGGCTTAAGGATTCCTTTCATCCGATTCATTCTGTTCATATATAGTTGTTGTTTAGCCATACAAATAAGCCTTATGGTTACGTGAATTCAGTCAGGAATTCTGCTATTCTGTACATCGTAGGCAACCGTATCCAATCCACCCACATTAGCCGACTACGTTACCAGTGCCGCCGCGGAAGCCACGCCGCTTATAACCAACGAGAGCGTGTGATGGTCAATGTCTCCAGACTCGCACGTGACCCGGCTGTTCGGCGGTCCGGGAAGCGGCAAGACCACGGCACTGCTCGACCGCGTTGAGGACATCATCGACGAGGAGGCTGTCGCCGTCGAGGACATCCTCGTGGTGTCGTACACCAGGGCGGCGGCCACCGAAATCAGAGAACGCCTCGCAGAGCGCCTCGGCGTGAGTCCGCGCTCGCTCCGGGGTAACGTCTGTACGATGCACGCCAAAGCCTACGAGTTGTTGAGTCTCTCGCGGGGCGATGTCGTCGGCGAGAAAGACAAAAAGGAGTTCTGTGAGACCTACGGACTCGAATTCGAGGACGAATATGAGGGATCGCGCCGCCGGAGCGCCCGCTCGACCACCATCGGCAACAAGGTCATCGCCACGAGTCAGTGGCTTCAACGCACCACCCGCGACGTGGCCGACTGGTACGACGTACCCTTCCAGTGGAACGACGAGGAAGTGCGCCTCCCTCCAGAAATCGATGAAAACGCCCAGCAGGGAAATAAATACACGCCGACGTGGCCCTCTTCTGACACTCGTATCGACATTCCCGAGGCGATTCGTGCGTGGCGCGCACACAAGGGCGAAAATGGAATCATCGGCTTTGCGGATATGCTCGAACGGGTCGAACAGCGCTCGTTGATTCCGAACGTCGATTTTCTTGTGATTGATGAGTTTCAGGACATCACCACGCTTCAGTATCGTGTCTATGAGGAGTGGAAACCCCACGTCGAGCGCGTGCTCATCGCCGGCGACGACGACCAAGTGGTGTATGCGTGGCAGGGCGCAGACCCCCAACTCCTCTTAGATGAAAACGGCGAAGATGTCATCCTCGATACCTCCTATCGACTCCCCTCGCGGATTCTCAACATCGTCAATCGGGAAGTCCGGCACATCGAAAAGCGCCAAGAGAAACACCTCAGACCCCGAAAGGAAGGCGGAAGCGTCGAAGCCGTTCGGAGTCCCTCGATGCTCGACCTCGTGCGCAACGTGCGTTCGACAGTCGAAAACGACGACGGAACGGTGATGGTGCTCTTTCGGGCGCGCTATCAGCTGTTCAGATTTATGGACGAGTTCATCTCCGAGGGAATCCCCTTCAGAGCGCTCACTGACCAGCGGATGTGGACCGACCGTCTGACTGACTACATCAACGCGGTCGAGAAAATCACCGCCGGCGAGTCGATTACCGGACTCGAAGCCCGCCGACTCGCGGATATGCTCGCCGACACTGCGTTCGGAACGAATCACCGCGATGGCCTGTACGACGCACTCGACGAGCGAAAAGACGAAGAGGGAATCGAGGATTTCACCGACCTCGAAATCGACCCCGAACTCGTCAAGGAACACGCGCCGTTCATGCCCGGACCCGCCGCCGCCGAGGATATGCTCAGGAAAACCTCACAGTTCCAGAAGAAATCGGTGAAGGCGTATTTCGAGGGCAATTATCAGGACGTGGACCGAAACCGCGTTCGAGTTGGAACCATTCACTCGGCGAAGGGCCGTGAGGCCGACCACGTCTTTGTGGCTACTGACCTCACCGAAAAGGTGGTCGAGCAGATGGCCGCCTCCGTTGATACTCCGGCGGACGTACCGGGTGGTGAGGAATTCTCGAAGAACACCGACCCCGTACCGATGGTGACGGACAACGAACGCCGCGTCTTTTACGTGGGGATGAGCCGTGCGCGCGAACGCCTCGTCATCCTCGAAAATCTCGTCGGCGGTGCGCCAACACTTCCTATCGACGTGTTGCTCGACAACGAACCCTCGGGGGTAACAGTCGAGGACGTTCTCAAAGAGGCGGAAGCCCCCGTTGCCGACTAGCTCTGTTCCTCTTCGTCTTTGACGACGGCGCTTGCAGCCTTTTCTGCTGCCTCGGCTGGCACGTCCGTGGGAGTAGTCACATATTCCTCAATTGCAACCATCAAAACAGCGACGACGACCAGCGCCACACCAAAGAGAGTGCGTCCCGAGAGGAGATACTCGACACCGAGTAGTCCCACTGGAAGCGCGAAGGCGAGCGTCACCGCGAGTTGGAGCGTGCTGATGATGCCCACAACTCTTTTCCGACGTGGTCTGACTTACTGGCTTCGTTCTGTGCCCACCGAAATCTCAGTCCGCTCGTGGCGACCAACCACACACCGTACAGTCGCTCGCATCGGCTTCGTGAATCCCGCCGCACTCGGGACACTGCTTTTTGTTATAACTCTCCTCCCACCCCGGTGACTCGGTCTCGTGGCCGCGCTCTGTGAGGAACTCGTCGATGTCGGGTTCGTTCGGTGTGGGTTCCATACACGGTACTGTATAGCACACCGCGCATATAGCTTTGATGGGTGCGTACGAACGGTCCTTCATTTTCGGAAATCTGTAATCTGCAACCAAATCGGCGCTACAAGTCGTAGAGTGCGCCGTATTTCTCGTTCACGTAGTCGAGGAAATAATCGGCCGTGAACGTCTCTCCTGTGGCCTTCTCGATGAGGTCCGGGGTCGTATAGCGCTGGCCGTGACGGTGGACATTGGTTGTGAGCCAGTCGTGAAGCGGGCCGAACTCGCCCGCTTCAATCGCTCTGTCAAGGTTTTCGATGTCTTCCTCGGCGCTCGCGTAGAGTTGGGCCGAGAGCACGCTGCCGAGCGAATAGGTGGGGAAGTACCCGAAGGTGCCGTGCGACCAGTGGATGTCTTGGAGGCAGCCGTCGGCATCGCTGTCGGGTCGAATCCCGAGATATTCCTCCATCTTGTCGTTCCACACATCTGGAACTTCACTCACGTTGAGGTCGCCCTCGATGAGTTCGCGCTCGATTTCGAATCGGAGGACGATGTGCATATGATAGGTGAGTTCGTCCGCCTCGACGCG
>DASSKS010000497.1:0-5674 GCA_035690245.1 Halococcus sp.
GAATAGCACCGAACAGACTGTTACGGATACGAAGCCAATTCTGAGTGCTTGCGATTTATCCCCGTGCTTCTGTCTTCGGCAACAACTTGCCAGCAAAGGAGTTCGCCAACACGAGGCTGACGCTCAGGCCCATCGCAACCATCGCCCAGAACGGCTGGAGCAGGCCTGAAACCGCCGCCATGACGCCCGCGCCGTTGAACACAAGCGCTATCCCGACGTTGGTGAGGGTAAGACGGTAGCTGCGCCGGGCCAGCCCCCGCGCTTCGAGGAGTGTGGTGAGTTGCGACCCGGTCAGCACGATGTCTGCGGCTTCGATGGCAATGTCGGTGCCCGCTTCAATGGCGATGCCGACATCCGACTGCATCAACGCCGGTGCGTCGTTGATCCCGTCGCCAACCATCGCTACGTGGCGATCTTGGTTCTGGAGGTCCCGAACGACTTCGGACTTATCGTCGGGTAATACCTCCGCGCGGTAATCTTCGATGCCGACCTGCTCGGCAATTGTCCGGGCTGTCTGTTCGTTATCGCCCGTGAGCATTACCGGCTCGATATCCGCCGCTTTGAGGCGTTCGACCATCTCTGCGGCGTCGTCTTTGAGCGGGTCGGCAAGCGCGACGAGACCGGCAGGCGAGCCGTCGATGGCCACAACCACGACAGTGCTGCCTGTCCCTTGGAGATTCTCGATTTGGCCGCGCGCCTGTGAGAGGTCTGCCCCTTCTCCTTCAATGAATCGGGGACTGCCGACTGTCACAGTCCGGTTTTCGACTCCTGCTGTGACTCCTTTGCCGGGAGTCACGTCGAACTCGTGCGCTTCCGAAATAGTCAGGTCCTTCTCTTGTGCTGCGGTAACAATCGCTCTCCCGAGTGGATGCTCCGAGAGGTTCTCTGCCGCAGCGGCGAGTTGCAGGATGTCGTTTGTGGACTCTCCAGTGAGGGAGATGATTTTATCGACTTCAGGTTCGCCGCGCGTGAGCGTGCCGGTCTTGTCGAGCACCATCGTATCGACATCTTTGAAGACGTGGAACGCTTCGCCCGAGCGCATCAGGATGCCTTTCTCGGCAGCTTCGCTACTGCCCCGGACGATGGCGAGCGGGGTTGCCATACCCAACGCACACGGATACCCCATGATCAATACGCTCAGCGCAGCGAAGCCAGCCCGCACGAAGTTCGGCTCCCCGGTCCATATCCACGCTCCCACACTCCAGACCAGAAAGCCGAGTGCCGCGAGCGAGAACACGATGGGAACGAAATAGACGAGGATTCGATCAACCAACCGCAAGATGCCGGGTTTCAACGCTCGCGCTTCGGCCACCTGTTGTGCGACGCTTCGCAGGAATGTGTCTTCGCCCGTCTGTGTGACTTCGACAGTCAGACTCCCATCTTGGTTGATCGATCCGCCAACCACCTCGTCACCGGCATGTTTCTCTTGAGGAGTGGATTCACCAGTCACCAGACTTTCATCGACAGCCGAAACTCCGCTCACGACTGTCCCATCAACTGGAATGCGCTCACCGGGACGCACACGTACTTGATCACCGATGGCGAGGTCCTCGCGTGCGACGTCTGTTTCGGTCCCATCCTCGTCGATTCTGTGAGCGGTCGGAGGTTCGAGGTCCAACAGTTGTCGGACCGACTGCGAGGCCTCGACATGTACCTTTACCGCGGCGTACCCACCGATGAGATGAAATGCGAGGACAAACACCGTCGCGCCGAAAAATCCGTCTGCGGGGAACGCTGGATTAACGAGACCGATGAACCCACCGACGAGGCCGCCGGTAGCCGCAACCGACACGAGTAAGTCCTGGTTGAGAATTCCCCGGCGCAACGACTGCCAGCCATTCCGGAAGATAATCGCCCGAGCCGGGCCGAAGAACGTTCCGAGTGCCAGTGCTCCGATAGCGTAAGCATAGACTGAAATCGTGGTGAATTCAGGCAGAAAGAAATTGCCAGCTATGAGTGCTGACACACCGACGAGGAGTCCGCCTGCGATAGCTGCCTTCCGGCGTGCAGCGGCGAGGTCCTCCTCTTCTTTTTCGAACCGCTCTTGGGGGTCGGGCTGACGCGGCTCATACCCGAGGTCTTGGAGGATGCGCCAAATCTCGGATTCATCTACTTGAGCCGGATCGTAGCGGACTAGCGCCTCTTCGTGGGCGAGACTGACCTCGGCGTTTTCGACGCCATCCATTCGCCCAAGACCATTGCTGATTGATTCAGTACACAACGAGCAGTGCATCCCACCGACAGTGAGTTGGAGTTGTTCGGTCCTTTCACCCGACTGCATTCCGGTTTGCTGGGTGGCAGTACTCATGCTGTCTGTTCGTTGGTAACGTCGTACCCGAGCAGGTCGAGTCTCTCTCGGAGTTGGTCAGGACCGGTCTGAGCAGGGTCGGTCTCGACGCTAATATGTTGGTTCTGTGCGCTGGCTTCCACAGTTTCGACGCCCTCGAAGCGTTCGAGCGCCCGGCTGATACGCTGTTCGCAGCCGTCGCAGTGAATCTCCTGATCGCCGGTAACGGTGAAATTCATCGTGGTCGTCATCGTTCTCTGGTCGAAATGAGGGGAGGCACCAACTTAACCGTTATGAAGAAATTAGTACCAGCATCAATTCTACGAACTCATTGTGAATAATATTCCGGCAGTATTATACAGTTAGCAACCAAAGAGACGCCAATGAGTCTGCTTGAAACCGAGGTTCCTATTCAAAACGTCATTACGACCAACCCAGAGAAAGCGAAGGCACTCGAAAATACTGCTCGCGCGAAGATTCTCGATATGCTCGCGGATGAGGAGATGACTATCGGGGAAATCACCGATGAACTCGCACGCCGGGATGAAGAGAAGGCGAAGACGACTGTCCGCCATCATGTGAACGTTCTCAAGGACGCGGGAATGGTCGAACTCTCGCGCCTCGAAGATGCGGGCGGCGGGACGAAGAAATTCTATCGGTCGAATACTCGGGTATTCTCGTATGACCTTCCTGAGAGCGCGGAAGCAACATTGAGCGACGCAGAACTGTCGGTTCGAGAAGCGCTGGCCCCTGTAATTGCGGATGTATATAGCGAACATGAGGATGAGATCGTAGCTGCCGCGACTGAGATGAAGCCCTGTGAATACTGTGAGACCCAGCACTACGAAGAGTTCATTCTTCGGGAATTGATGAACCGCGCATTGACTAATCTTAGCGAAGAAGATGAACTTGATGCTCTCTTGAAATGATTTCTTTGGGATTCTATGATTTTGGAGATCTTTAGTGCTCGGCCGGGCCGTCACTGAAACTATGGAGTAGAGATGAGACGATTTGGATCTCAAGAACAATGGTTTTCGACACCGGCCAGAAAACCCCCGTTCTTTATATATCATCCACCGGTGTCGTTAGGTGTCCGAACTCACCATGCAAATCGCCGCCTACGTCCGCGTCTCGACCGACGACCAGAACGAGGATCGCCAAATGCACGCGATCCGCGAGAAGTACACCGGTCCCGAACAAAACCATGAGATCGAGTGGTACTGCGACCTCGGGGAAAGCGGGGCCTCGACCTCGCGCCGGGAGTACCAGCGCCTCCGCGAGCACGTTGCAGAGCACGATGTGGTGGTCGCCCATGAACTCGACCGCCTCGGTCGGTCATTTGCCGATCTCGCTGGATTCATCGAGGACCTCCGCGAGAAGGGCGTCGATATCGACCTCGTGAACCAACCCATCGGCACGGTTGACGAGGACGATTGGATGGCCGAGATGATGCTCAACATGATGATGGTGTTCGCCGATGCAGAGCGGAAGATGATCCGTTCGCGCGTCCAAGAGGGTATTGACGCCGCAATCAACGACGGCAAGCGCGTCGGCCGACCACCATACGGTTATACCGTCACAGACGGCTTCCTCCAGCAACTTCCCGAACAGTACGTCCACGTCCAGAATTTCATCCGCGAGGTCCGCAAAGGCCGGGAGAAGAAGGCTACCGCCGCGTTCTTTGACATCCCGGAATCGAAGATTCGGAGTATCCTCGAACGAGCCGAGACGAATTACGATATCTCGTTTGACAACGATCAGTGGCGGGTCGAACGCGCGAAGGTTGATGCTGGCGAGAAGGACCTTCCCCCGCTTGGTGATCAGGTCAAACGACCGGCACCTGAACCGCGAGCAGAGCCATGAAACAACGACACGTCCGATCTGATACGGCAGCCCTGACCGAAGTGACTGGTGTGAATGGGAACCAGCTACTCACCAGTCGATGACAGCGACGACCGAATCACGCCAGAAAGCCGAGTTCTACATCTTTCAGAGTTCACGTCCCTACCCGTGCTCACTGGGCGACGATCCATTCTACGAGGCTGATGATCCCGACGGCTGGGTCTACGATGTCGCCACCGTCGCGCAGGGCTGGTTCAAACACGAAGACCACGACGATCTTGAAGAGATGCTCTATCCCGGTCGATTTGCGTACTTCGATCTTCCCGCACATGACCCGTTTGACGGGCAAGGCTATTCGATGCTGCCGCTATTTCTCGTCTTCATCATCAAGGAGCTTCATGGCTGGCAGCATGAAAGCGCGCTCCATGCGTATCTGGAAGCGAATCCAGCGCTCCGGCGCGACATCGGACTCGACTCGCTGCCGGTGCAATCGACTCTCTGGCGGACATGGAACCAGCGGTTCAGTGCCGATCTCCGCGACGCCATTCGTCGGTCTGCCGACGAAATCGCCAACGCCGCGCGCAAACACGACGTTCCGGTTCCCGACCGCTCTCAACAAGCGACCACGCCTGATGACGAGGCGGATGGCTCGCCCGATTCGACTTCGCCTACCCGCGAGAGAGTTGTTGAAAGAACTCGTGATGTCACCAAGCACGCGAAGCGGCTGGTCTTTCCCGAGTTTTCACTTGACCGCGCCGAGAACTGGTCGATTCACGAGAATGCCTTCTGGGAACTCCAGACATATACCGGTCTCCGCGACGGCATGGCCGTTACCGAGGGAGCACGGAGCTTCCTCGTCGATTCGACGCGGGAGAAGACTCCGCTCGGACACGTCCACCGTCACTCCCTACGTCAACTTCCAATATCGGACATCCGCTTGATGTACCGGCAGGCTGTCGGTCGAATCATCTGCGAGACCCAGCGTGAGGCTGACCTCACCCGGCCAGTCATGGTCGCTATTGACATAACGGAAGATACACCGTTTACCGGGAACCGAACGGACCACGAGAACGAGATTATCGGAACGAAAGAGTCCAACGAGGACTACGCCTACCAGTGGGCCACGGTACAAATCGTCAATACCGAGATACCGCTGGTACTCGATGCGATGCCAATCACCCGCGGTGATAGCCGAGCGGAGATCGTCGCCGACCTGCTCGATTCTGCCCAAGAGTTCGTTCCCATCGAGTTGGTGCTGATGGACCGCGAATTCGATGGCGATGGGGTCAAAGCGGCCTGTGAAGAACGCAGTGTTCACTATTTGAATCCGAAACGGAAGTACAGCGGCGAAAAGGAGACGATTGAGCAGATGAAGTGCGATGACGAGACCGTCCGCATCGTGGAGCAGTCCGTCAAAGACGGTCCGAACCGGAAGAACCTGTTCCTCCCCTCGTCCGCAGAGAACGATGATGAGGCGTACACGGATGAAGAAGATGCTGACCGACCGGACTATCGGCGAGAGATGCGTGAGGAACTTGGTATTAA
>DASSKS010000498.1:0-5431 GCA_035690245.1 Halococcus sp.
TGATGCGGTCGGCCACACGCTCTAACTGACCTGCACTCGACTCGAACGAATAGCGCGACCCACTCCGCGAACCGCCGGTCATCGCGCCGCTTTTCTCGACCAGTTCACCTTCGAGCGTCACGAGTCGATAGTCGCCCATCAGCGCGCGGGCGGTTTCCATGTCCTCGACTACCAACGTACTCCCGAGCACATACGAGAATATACCTGCGTACTCGTTCGGGAAATCCACAAGATTATACGCGAAATCGACCACTCCATCCTGACTCGGCAGACTCGGCACCGAGCGCCGTTGCATCTTCGTCATCGGCAGAAAGGTCGCCCGGCCCGCATTTCTGGATTTCAAGTACTCGATAGCGCGCTGGCCGACCCCATCATCGGAGACCACGACGTGTGCGAGTCGCCCACCCGCCGCCGTCTCACACGCCGTCGCGTACTCGCTTTTGACGCCTCCTAACTGTGCAATCGTGCCGTGAACTCCCTCCAAATCGGCGTTCAGAACCGTCGAGACCGCACGCCCATACGAGGAACCGCTGCTGTCGGTCTTCGCTTCGAGGTTCGCGTACTCCTCCTTTGCGGCGCGCAACTCCTCTTCGGTGTCGGAGAGGTCGCCCTTTCGCTCGCGTTTTTCGTCGTTGAGGTCCGATACCACTTCCTCGATGCTCGCTTCGTTCTGCTCTGCTTTCTCCAATTCGTCTTCGAGGTCCGTAATGGCAGCCTCGATTTCGGGGATTTGCTCCTCGGCTTCTTCGAGTTGAGTCTCTTTTTCACCCTGTTCGGTCGAACGCCGTCGGGCCGCATCGAGTAACCTATCCTGTTCGCGCTGCTTTTCGTTTTTCTTCGTCTTTTCGGCTTCGAGCGCTTCGCGCCGTTCTGCGAGGTCGGCTTTTACTTCGTCGTATTCTGTGTCTATTGCCTCGATTTCTTCTTCGACCTCTGATAAATCCGTCTCTCTGTCCTCGATGTCCGCCGCAATCGAGGCTTTCTCGACCTTCAAAGAACGAATATCGGTTTCGAGTTCTTCGACGGTCTCCTGTTTGCGGTCGAGTTCGACGAACGCTTGTCGGCGCTCGTTTTCGGCGTCTTCGATGCGCTCTTTTGTGGCCTCGATTTTGTCCGCTAACCTGCTTTTCTCGCCTTTGATTTCCTCGATTTCGCGCTTGATTTCCAGTTGCTCGTCTTCGCCTTTGCGCTCGATTTCTTCGTTTAGTTCCTCCAAATCGGTTTCGAGCCGCGAAACGCGGCCTTGTCGCTCATCGAGTTCGCGCTGGAGGTCATCGAGTTCGTCTTCGTGCGTTTCGATTTTCTCACGAGTGGATTCGAGCCTCGTGCGTTTTTTCTCCAGTTCGGCGGCTTTGCGGTAGGTTTCGTACTCCTCTTTTTCTTCGCGCAACGACTGGTATTCGAGCGCTGTCTCTCGCTCCTCGCTCAATTGGTCGAGTCGGGCTTCTTTCTCCTCGATGCGGAGTTCTGCCTCGTCAATGCGTTCCTCAACCA
This sequence comes from Halococcus sp., assembly GCA_035690245.1. Taxonomy (GTDB): domain Archaea; phylum Halobacteriota; class Halobacteria; order Halobacteriales; family Halococcaceae; genus Halococcus. The sequence continues at coordinate 1,495 of DASSKS010000498.1, forward strand.
CTTCCAACTCCTCGAAGGCGTCTTCTTTTTTCGCATCGAACGCCGCGACGCCGGCGATCTCGTCAATGATTTCTCTGCGCTCGCCCGCCGTCATATTGATGATTCCGGTCACGTCGCCCTGCATGACGACATTATAACCCTCGGGCGTGACGCCTGCCTGTGCGAGCAAATCCTGAATATCCGAAAGGTTCACCGAACGGCCATTGAGGTAGTAGTACGAATAATAGTTGTCTTCTGTCTGTTTGACCCGGCGCTTGATGGTGATTTCGTCCACTTCGCCGATATTTTCGGTGCCGGCGGCGCTCTCGACTTCCGCGCGGGTGAGCGTCTTCTCACTGTTGTCGAGGACGACTTCGACGCTCGCCTCTCGTGTGCCGCCCGGCTGTCTGCCGTCGTCGTGACCGGGATTGTAAATCAGGTCGGTGAGTTTTCTGGCCCGAATTCCCCGAGTTCTTGCGAGACCCAAACAAAAGAGGACGGCGTCGATGATGTTCGACTTGCCCGAACCGTTCGGCCCGCTAACGGTGGTAAAATCCTCGTAGAAGGGGATTCGTGTTTTCCTACCGAAACTCTTGAAGTTTTCTAAGACGAGCGTTTTGATGTGCATGGGGGTGCTCGTGTGGGTTGCCTACGCGACGATAATGTCGTCTGATTCCGGCGGTTCCGTGCTTTCAGAATCGGTCTCCGAGGGGTTATCTCCTTCGTTTCCCGACTCGTCCTTCTCTGAGACGGAGCCGACGCCGGCCTCGATATACTCGCTTTTGGATTCGTCTTCGAGTTCTGCAAGGCGGGCTTTGGTCTGCATTAACTCCTCAGTGAGACCACTCACCGACGCTTCGAGTTCTTCGACGCGCGATTCGAGTTTCTCGACGCGATTGCCACTCATACGAGAAAGCGTCGTTCTGAGGTTATAAACGTGCGTCAGACACACATGGGATATATTTCATTTGAGACGGGAGTTGCTTGGACAATCGAACGGCGATGGCGTCATGTTTTAGCGGACGAAGATGGAAAGAAGGATAATGACCGCCCAAGCCACCGAAACGCGCGAACACGCTGTCGTCATCGGTCTCGAAGTCCACGTCCAACTCGAAACCGAAAGTAAAGTATTCTGTGGCTGTGGAACCGATTTTCAGGACGCCGCGCCCAATTCTCATACGTGTCCGACCTGTCTCGGCCTGCCGGGTGCGCTTCCGGTACTGAACGAGGCTGCCGTCGAGGGCGCACTCAAACTCGCGGCGGCCATTGACGCAGACGTTCCAGAAGAAACCCGCTTTCACCGGAAGAACTACTACTATCCGGACCTCCCGAAGAACTTTCAAATCACCCAGTACGACGCACCGCTGTGTCAAAACGGCGAACTCACGGTTTCAGTCGAGGACGAGGAACGGACCATCGCCATCGAGCGCGCCCATTTAGAGGAAGACCCCGGCAGCCTCCAGCACGCTGGCGGGGGCGGCGGCATTGACAGTGCCGAATATACGCTCGTGGATTACAACCGCGCGGGCGTCCCGCTGATGGAAATCGTGACCGAACCCGACTTTCGGCGTCCAACGGAGGTCAGGGCCTTCCTCGCCAAACTCGAAGAGGTACTCGAATATTTGGGAATTTTCGATAGTTCTCGGGATGGGTCGCTTCGGGTGGATGCGAACATCTCGCTCGTGCCCGGCGAGGAGGTTGGCGCTGACGGCGAAGTCAGTATGGAAACACTTGCGGCAGCCAACCGAACGGAGGTAAAGAACATTTCGAGTCACAGAGGAGCAGAAAAGGCACTCGCCTACGAAGTCACCAGACAGAAAAACGCCGTCCAGCGCGGGCGAGCAATCGAACAGGAGACCCGCCACTGGGACGAAAACCGGGGCGTCACCGTTTCGATGCGCTCGAAAGAAGAGGAAAAGGATTATCGCTACTTCGCGGAGGCCGACCTTCCCGTGCTTCGGGTGGCCGAGTGGGCCGAGGAGGTCAAAATCCCTGAACTTCCCGATGCGCGGCGCGAGCGTTTTGGCGACGAGTACGGCCTCAGCCGGACGGAAGCGCGAAAGCTCACCTCCACGCGGGAAGTCGCGGATTTCTACGAACGAGTGACAGCGCGCTTCGACCCTGACGTGGCGGCATCGTGGGTCGCAGATACCCTATTAGGGGAACTCAACTACCGCGATATGGCAGTTGCGGATATCGAGGGACGATTCGACGAGTTTCTTCGACTCATCGAACTCACAGAGGAGGGCAAAATCACCGAGAAGAACGCCGAAGAAGTCGTTCTGCGCGCGATGCTCGATGAAGGGCTGAACCCGAATGAAGTGGTCGAACGCGAGGGATTGGGAACCACAGAAGAAGACGAAATCGAGCGCACAGTCGAAAACGCAATCGAGGAGAACCCCGAGGCGGTCGAAGACTACCACACGGGCGAGGAGGGCGCACTCAACTTCTTGGTCGGGCAAGTCATGCAGGCAACAGGAGGGAGCGCCGACCCCGGTACGGTAAATCAGTTGCTCCGTGCGGAACTCGACGGCTGATTGTTGTTTCACCGTCGATATCCGCCACCAGTGCCCGGAAGAACACTCATAACCGATACCATACCGAGAGATACCGGTAACGATTGCAGAGCGCGAATTTAACACGGCGAGTGTTCTACGAGGAGACGAAATGGCGACCATCGCAGAAATCGAACTCGACAGTACGGACTTCGCGCTGTATGAGACACTCGATACGCTCGATGGAATCGAGTTCGAAGTCGAGCGCGTCGTTGCCCACGATACGGACTACGTCATGCCGTACGTCTGGGTCAGTGGCACCGACCGCGACACAATCGAGGACGCGCTTGCTGCGGACCCAAGCGTCGAGGACGTAGAACTGCAAAGCGACAACGGCGACCACTGGCTCTATCAGATGCGCTGGACCGACCAGATTCACACGCTGGTCCAACTTCTCGTCGAAGAAGATTCGACAATTCTGACTGCGTTCGGGAAGGAAGGCCGGTGGGACCTGCGGGTTCTCTTTCCCGACCGAGAGGCGCTCTCTCGCATCTATGAATACTATGAGGACTCTGGACTGCCGGTGACTCTCCGGCGCGTCTACGACCACGACGACGCCCGCGCAAAGCAGTACGCACTCACCGACGAACAGAAAGAAGCACTCACCACCGGCTTCGAGAAGGGCTTCTTCGAGGTACCGCGCGCCATCACGCTCAACGAACTCGCAGACGAACTCGACATCTCTCACCAAGCGCTCTCAGAACGCCTGCGACGGGCATACAGCAACATGGTCCACGAGGGATTGCTGGTCGGCGGCGACATCGACCGGGAATCCGAACGAGATGATACGTAGCAGTGTATTTCAGGATAGTCAGAAATACCGTTATTCTGCGCTCGCTACCATCCGGCAACTCTGACAAAACTCGGCGGGCTATAAATGGGTGCAGGCGCAAGGCCCGTCATTTATCACTCCTGCTTTTGAATGACGGTATCAATGATACACTGTCGAAACCGTGATTCGTTCATGACTAGTCAGTACGTTCGTATGTTCACACCCAGTTGGGTGTATGCCGTGCATCCAGAACGTGATGAGGACGAGGAGAAGACCGACCTCAATGCGGAGAGTGACACATGAGTAAGGACACCCGTCCAGCGGATACGTCCACTACCGACCGACCACCAGTTGAAGGAACCACCGCCCGACTCATACTCCCTGCCGAGGAGTTCGCCTTCGCTCCGGTGTTCGACTGCGCCTCGAATGCACACGTTAAACTCGAACCCACTGTCGCCACTCTCGATGACCACGCCCTCGTGAACGTCATCGCAAACGAACGTGACCGGGACGAAATCGAGTCAGCACTCAGGATGGACCCGGCAACCTCGGCGGTCGAATGTGTCGCAGAGCGCACGGATGGCTGGACGTATCGGCTGCGATGGGATGGGCCTGCCCGAACACTGATGCA
>DASSKS010000499.1:0-3606 GCA_035690245.1 Halococcus sp.
TCACCGCCCGAGGTCTTCGTGGGCACTCGACAGATGCCGAGACGCCAACGCACCCAGCAGTGAAAGCTCACCTGCGAGCGCACCAGCGGCAATCACCTCCGCGAGTGCATCGGCGTTCGTTCCGGGGGGAGTGCCACCACCCCCTAATCCGAGCACCGAGAGCGCTTCCGATTGAGTAGAGAGGTTCGTCCCACCCCCTACTGTGCCGACCTCCAAACTGGCGAGCGAAACACTCGCGTACAACCCCTCCTCACGCGCCTCGACAGTCGTAATCGCGTTCGCGCCCTCGACCACCTGTGCTGTGTCCTGCCCGGTAGCGAGAAACGCCGCCGCCACGACGTTCGCGGCCTGTGCGTTGAATCCCAGACTGCCGGCCTTTGCCGACCCGACGAGGTTCTTGCGAGTATTGACTTCGGCGATAGTCTCCGGCGTGGCGTGCAAGCGGTTTTCGACTACTTCGTTCGGAATCAGCACGTCTGCGGTAACGCTCCGGCCCCGTCCCTCGATGGCGTTGATGGCGGCGGGTTTCTTGTCCGTACAGAGATTACCAGAGAGTGCAACGAGTTCTGCCGGCGTCTCTTCTTCGACTACGCCGCAGGCCTCGCCGGTGGCGATGGTTGCCATGTTCATCCCCATCGCGTCCTTTGTGTCGTAGCCGAATCTGAGGAACACCGAATCGCCGACGGCGTAGGGAGTAATCGAAACGAGTTCGCCGTGATTCGTGGTGGATTCGGCGGTCTCTCTGAGTTCCGTGTGGTTCTCGCGCACCCACGAAACCACCGCTTCGGCCTCCACGACGCCCGCCACCCGGAAGACCGGTGCGCGCGTCATCGCCCGTTTCAGTACCCGTGAGTTTGCGCCATCCGCCGCCCGAATAATCGAACAGCCGCGATTCACCGAGGCGACGAGCGCTCCTTCGGTGGTGGCGAGAGGAAGGTAGTGGTTTCCGTCTGCCGCCCCGCCCGACACCGGAAGCGGCCCAGCCACCCCCATCGGAACCTGCACTGTGCCAATCATGTTCTCGATATTTGGATTGGCGTCAGCAGCATCGATACTGTACTCGCCAACGGTATCGAGAGTTCCCTTGGTTTCGCGTTCGATGAATCGCCGTCGGGCTTCGGCGGCGGTGTCTGCGTCCGTGTGTTCTTCGAGTTCGTGAATCGAGAGTTCGCCCTGTCGGATGCGCTCTGTGAAATCTTCTGGGTCGTTCATGGCCGAACTCTCGGTGTGGTGGTCCTAACCGTTGTGGATTCGACCGTCGTCCCGAAGTGTTTTCGCGCCCGCCGCGCTCTCGAAATTATGACCGCCGCAGCCGACCTCATCCTCACGAACGCAGAAATCCACACGCTCACTGACCCAGACGAAACCAAAGAAGCACTCGCCGTCCGCGATGGCGAAATCACCCGTGTGGATTCGGTCTACGAAATCGGATTTCTTTCGGGTGTCAATACCGAAATTATCGACCTCGATAGCCGCGTGCTCCTGCCGGGGTTCATCGACGCCCACACTCACATGGAAGAACTCGGCAAGCGACTCGTCCACGCGGACCTCTCTGGTGCGCACTCGGCTGCTGAAGCGGTCTCGATTCTCACAGAACACACAGACGAAACCGACCGCGAGTGGATTGTGGGGTATGGCTACGACGAGAGTGACTGGGACGAATCGCGCTATCTCACCCGCACGGACCTCGATACCGCGAGTACCGAGCGGCCAGTGGTCGCCTTCCGCGAGGATATGCATACTGCGGGTGTCAACAGCGTGGTCCTCGATGAATTGAGCGAACGAATGCCGGATGAATACGTCGAGCGCGAAAACGGCGAACCAACGGGCGTCATCACGGAGGATGCGCTCGGTCCCATCCGCGAGGCGACCGCCGCCGACCCAGACGAGACGCGCGAACTCCTGCTCGCCGCCCAACGTCACGCCAACGAACTCGGTATTACAGGAATTCACGACATGGTTCGGCGCTCGCACGCGCCACGGGCCTACCGCGACCTCGATTTGGCGGGGAATCTCACGCTCCGAGTACGAATAAACTACTGGTCGGACCACAGAGAGGCACTCCGTGAGACCGGCCTACGGACGAATCACGGCAGCGAGTTCGTCCAGACAGGGGCAATCAAGAGCTTCTCCGATGGGAGTTTCGGGGGACGGACGGCGAAACTCTCGGAACCATACGCGGACGAATCGGAAACCACCGGCCAGTGGGTCGTCTCGCCGACTGAACTCCGTGACCTCGTCCAGCAGGCGGATGATGCTGGTTTTCAGATGACCACCCACGCCATCGGCGACGCAGCCATCGACGAGGTCATCGGAACCTACGAGGAGGCAGACGCGGGCGAAGCACGCCACCGCATCGAACACGCAGAACTCCCCACGGAGAGCGCAATCGAACACCTCACAGACTCAGGAATCATCGCGTCGGTCCAACCCAATTTCCTGAAGTGGGCACACGAGGGCGGACTCTACGATTCCCGGCTCGGTTCCGAGCGACGCAAACGCTCGAATCCCTTCAGAACACTGCTCGATGCCGGGGTTCACCTCGCCTTCGGGAGCGACTGTATGCCACTCGACCCGCTCTTTGGGATTCATCAAGCGGTGAACGCCCCAGTCGAAACCCAACGACTCTCCGTGACCGAGGCACTCCGTGCGTACACCCACGGCGCGGCGTATGCGGGCTTTGACGAACGCAGGTTTGGTACCATCGAAGCCGGCAAAAAGGCCGATTTCGTGGTTATCGACCGCTCGCCGTGGGAGCACGCAGAAGCAATCGAGAACATCGACGTGGCGATGACGGTCGTGGATGGGAAAATCGTCCACGACGCGCGCTGAGTTGTTATTCCAGTAACGACTCACCGGTCATCGCGTTCGATTTTTCGACTCCACAGAGCGCGAGCAGTGTCGGCGCGAGGTCTGCGAGTTCGCCGCCCGCCCGGATGCGCTTCCCACCGTCGTTTCCATTACTCGCGGCTTCGCCGCTCGTTTTTTCGAGGTCGCTTCCCGATCTCGTATTGGCAGCGAGATACACTATCGGAACGGGATTTTTGGTGTGCGCTGTATCGGGGTCATCGGGCGTGCCCATATCGTCTGCGTTGCCGTGGTCTGCGGTCACGAGCACGTCACCACCCGCTTCGTGACAGGCTTCGACCAATCGGGCCAACTGGGTATCGACGGCTTCGACGGCAGCGACCGCTGCCTCGAAATCGCCGGTGTGACCGACCATATCCGGGTTCGCGTAGTTCAAAACCATCACGTCTGGATTGTCGGATTCGATGACTTCGATGGCTGTATCCGTCATCGATTCGGCGCTCATCTCGGGTTTTCGGTCGTAGGTCGGGACATCGGGACTCTGGATGATTTTCCTGATTTCGCCGTCGAACTCGACTTCGCGGCCCCCGTTCAGGAAGTAGGTGACGTGGGGATACTTCTCGGATTCGGCGATGCGGAGCTGGGTCAATCCATTGGCGGCGAGCGTCTCGCCGAGTGTGTCTGCTGGTTCGTGTGGTTCGAACGCGACGGGAAACTCGAAGGTTTCGTCGTATTCGGTCATCGTCACCAGTTCTATCGCGGGTGGATTCGTCTCGAACTCCCACTCGGGGCGCGTAT
>DASSKS010000500.1:0-3441 GCA_035690245.1 Halococcus sp.
TTTATGACGACCTCGCTGCGGCGACCGCCGACAACGAGTTGCTCTTGAACGTCCACGGCTCGATCACCCCGAAAGGACTTCGCCGACGCTGGCCGCACCTCCTTGCCTACGAGGGCGTCTTCGGGGCCGAGAACTACCATCCAGCGCCGAAGACCATTCCCCCGGAACACAACGCCATCCTCCCATTTACTCGAAACGTGCTCGGCCCGATGGATTATACACCCGTTACCTTCTCCGCCGAGACGGGACAGACGACTGCCGGCCACGAACTCGCGCTGTCGGTCGTCTTCGAGACCGGGCTACAACATTTTGCTGATAGTATCGAGAGCTACGCCGCGCGCCCGCAGGCCGAGGAATTCCTCGAAGCCGTTCCCACAGTATGGAACGAGACGCGATTCGTGGGCGGGTATCCCGGCAGAGAGGCGACCGTCGCGCGCCGACGGGACGACCGCTGGTTCCTTGGAAGCATCGTGGCAGGTGAGAGTCACTCTGTCGAGGTGTCGTGTGAATTCCTCGACGAGGGCAGGTCGTACGACCTGAGTATCTACCGGGACGAGGACGAATCACTCGTTCGGGACGACCGTGAGACGACCGCGAGCGATGATTTTTCGGTGGCGGTCCCGGAGAATGGTGGGTTCGCCGCCGTTTTCACTCCAGCGGACGCCGCGAATCACTGACCGGTAGCCTTCAATGAAGGGCATACATTTAACTCACTCCACCCTCGACTAGCAGAAGATGGCGACACGTACCGAGCAAGCCGACACCGGCATCGGCGATAGCATCCGCGAGTTCGTCGACAACCACCGCCTTCTCACCTACTTCATTCTCTTGGAGGTTTCACTCGTCGTCGTCGCGTACTATCTCGACACGTGGCAGTCTGTCGTGCTCGAACCGAGCGGACCCGACCTCTCAGACGTGACCGCCGGGTTACTCGGCGCATGGGCAGTCGTTTTCGGTTTCTTCGGCGTCGTGGGCATCGTACTCCTGCTCGGTTCACAGCTCTGGACGCGGGTTGGACGCCGGTGACACGGAGAATCTAGCGCATCACGGTCGCCCATCGAGGAGTTCGTCGGGGAGATAATCGGCGTTCGCTGCAAGTAAATCGCAGACCATGGCATCGATATCGTCGAGTGTGCAGGCCGCCGCCGTCAACGGGTCGAGTTTGACCGCCTGCCGGAGCGCCTTCTGGTCGTGTTCGAGACCGGCTTTGACCGCGAGACGATGGACATCGATGTTCGTCCGATTGAGTGCGGCCAGTTGCGGCGGGAGTTCGCCGACCGAACAGGGGTTCACGCCGCGGTCGTCAATGAGACAGGGCACCTCAACGCAGGCGTCCGTCGCAAGATTAGAAATTACTCCGTCAGTATTACGGACGTTGACGTTCATCCGGCGTCGTTCGCCGGTCTCGATGGAGTGGATGATTCGGGACCCGTATTCGGTGGACCGTTCTATCTCGGGGTCGATATCGGCTGGGTCCATCTCGGCTGCCGCTTGCTGAGATGCACACCAGTGTTCGAAATATTGTCCAGTTGGCATCCACTCGACGAAGTAGTCCTCGAAGTCCTCTTCGACGGTGAATCTCTCGATTGTTTCCTCCTCCGTTCGGAAGTAGGGAACGTACTCTGACATATGGTTGCTCGACTCCGTGACGAAGGCGTCGAAATGCCGGAGAATTTCGAAACGAACGGTGTCTCGCTTGTAGGTCTCTGGGTCATCCATCGCCTCGGAGAGCGCGGGATAGACGCTTTCACCCTCGTGTTCGGCTTCGAGGAACCACGCCATGTGATTGATGCCCGCGACCCAGTACGCCAGTTCTTCGTTTGGCACACCCACGTAGTTCGCAATCGCCTCGGCAGTGTGTTGGACGCTATGGCAGAGACCGACGATTTCGATGTCCGTCGCCTCGTCCACCGCCCAGCACAACATTGCCATCGGATTGGTGTAGTTCAACAACAGTGCATCAGGACAGCACTCCTCCATATCGCAGGCGATATCGAGTACAACTGGAAGCGTCCGAAGGAATCGGAAGACACCGCCCGGTCCGAGTGTGTCCCCGACCGCCTGGTTGACACCGTATTCCTGTGGAATGTGAATCTCGTTCTCGAAAGGGTCACGCCCGCCGACGTGAATCGTGTTCAGGACGTAGTCGGCATCCACCAGTGCTTCTCGTCGATTTGTCGTCGTTTCGACTGCCGCCTCGATATCATTATATTCGAGCATCGCGTCGGCGGCAGTCGCAGTACGATCAAGTCGCTCCTGGTCGAGGTCCATCAACGAGAGCGTACTCCCGTGGAGTTCGGGAAACGACAGGATATCTCCCATCAACGTGCGCGAAAAGACGAGGCTCCCAGCTCCGATGAAGGCGATTTTCGGCATAGCTCACGCTCTCGTCGTGGGTATATAACGATTGAGCGACGCGAGACACGACTTCGCGGTCGGTGACGGTCTCATCACGCGGCCTGTGCCTCGTTCTCGAAGTTCTGTCGCCATCCAGTACTGGACGGCTGTTTTCCAGACAAAACTCACCAGTGTATCGAGCGCGCGAGATAAACACGAAGCCGGTGGGTTTTTGCACTCGGTGAGGGATGATTTACGTGTGAGTACACGAGTTATCGTTTGGAACGAGTACCGTCACGAGCAAGAGAACGACACCGTCCGCGAGGTGTATCCAGAAGGAATCCACGCGGTCATTGCAGACACGCTCGAAAACGACGGGTTCGATGTCGAGACGGCAACGCTGGACGAGGGACCCGAACACGGTCTCACTGAAGAACGGCTGGCGGAGACCGACGTTCTCACGTGGTGGGGACACGCCGCCCACGAGGAGGTCAGCGACGAGGTCGTCGAGCGGGTGCAAAATCACGTCCTCGACGGAATGGGATTGCTCGTTCTGCACTCCGGTCATATGTCGAAGATTTTTCGCGCGCTGATGGGCACGTCTTGTGCGCTGAAGTGGCGAGAAGCCGCAGAAACCGAACGGGTCTGGGTCACCGAACCGGGCCACCAGATTGCGGACGGTCTGCCTGAGTATTTCGAGGTTCCCGAAGCGGAGATGTACGGCGAGCACTTCGACATCCCGCAACCGGATACACAGGTATTCACGTCGTGGTTCGAGGGTGGCGAACTGTTCCGGTCGGGCTGTTGTTATCACCGCGGCGAGGGAAAAATATTCTACTTCAGACCCGGACACGAAGTCTATCCCGTGTACTACCAAGACGAAATCCAGCGAGTGCTCTCTAATGCTGTCGAGTGGGCAGCCCCGAACGACGACGGACCGGACATCTATCGAGGCAACCACGACCCAATCGAAGACCTCGATACTGGCGACGACAGAACTGTTCACTGAACCGTCAGTGAGGACACTGGCCGGGCTACCGAGTGAAATCAATATCGAATCAGTATCCTCGGAGAGCGCTACTGTGCGGCCCAGCGAGTCGCGTT
>DASSKS010000501.1:0-2864 GCA_035690245.1 Halococcus sp.
TCACGAAGCCGGCGCTCGATTTCGCGGCTCTCTCCACGATTTGCAGTACAGCCGTAGGTCTCTACGTGATAGCTCGCCATCCGCTATTCATGGTTCGGGGGTGGACGGGCAAAAGCACGACGACTCATCTCTTTTCAAGCAGACCAGCGCGCCAGCAACATAGCGTGCGTTTATCATGACTCGCACCATCCAACCGCTATGACCACTATCCGACTCACCGGGGGACCGAATGAAAAGCAGTGACTCCGCGGCTGACGTGCCCACCGAAACCCGTTTAGAGAGCGCGTTTCGCGTGCTGGCGAACGAAACGCGGGTACGAATCCTGTTTGCCCTCTATGACGCACCGGAGCGCGTCGTCTCGTTTTCGGCGCTCAACGACCGGGTTGGCCTGTCCGACAGCGGGCGGTTCAACTACCACTTGAAACAGCTCACTGGCCGGTTCATCTACCGTACCGAGGAGGGCTATGCGCTGTTGTTCAGCGGGCTTGCGGTCTGTCGGTCGATGTTGGCGGCACTCGATGAGGGACGGCGAACCATCGAACCGTTCTCCCTCGACAGCGAGTGTTACAACTGTGGCACAACACTCGTCGCGCGCTACGACCACGAGTACGTCGTGATTCGGTGTCCGAACTGCGGCGTTGAATTTCACGATTTTCCGTTTCCGCCGGGCACGCTCGCCGGTCGAAATCCAGAGGAGCTTCTCTCGATTTACGACGGCTGGATGCGCGCCCAGACCGCGCTCGCGCTCTCTGGACTCTGTACGTGGTGTTTCGGCCGGCGGCACTCAGAAATCGTCGCCGGCGAGGAGCCATCGGACCCGAACGTACGAGTCGTCCACACCTGCGAGCGATGCGGTGCCGATATGTACACTACTGTGGGCGAAACCTTCCAGAACTACCCCGCCGTGATTTCGTTTCTCGACGACCACGGCATCGACGTTTCTCGCACACCCTCGTGGGACCTCGAATTCCTCTGGAGTGATGAGTACGTGACCGTGCTCACAGAAGACCCGTGGCGCGTTCGACTACGGATTCCACTCGATGACGAAACACTCACACTCACGCTGGATGGCGACGTGACGGTTCTCGATGTAACCCGCGAGTGAGGCGTGACAACTGATGTAACCCGAGTTGCATAAATCGACTTCGGTTGCCCGCGTTACAGAAATGTTTTTCAGCTAACACTTATGGCCGCAGACGGCCTACGAACAGATGAGAAGGAATGAACTACGACAGCATCACCGATGCCAGACGGCGGATAGCGCGGAGGAACGAACGAGTCCGAAGTCAAAGGAGAGAGAAGACCACAGAGCGCATCGGGTCGCTCGCAGTTCGCCTACTGGCCGCACTCGCGGTCGTGGTGGCGGTCGCGTGGGCCGGGATGTTCGTCGCGTCGGCGTTCGGTGGACTGCTCGCCGCAGTGGTCGGTTTCGGAATGGTCTGGCTGGTTCCGTGGCTCGTCATCACGGGTGTCGTTCGCGTGCTGGAACGCACCGAGTAGAAAAAATCGACTATTCCCGATGATACATCCCTTTTGAAGCCGGTCTGGTTTCTTCGAAGCCGAATCGTTCGTAGAATCCATCGACATCGGCCACGAGGTTCACGTAGGCGGTCTGCGGAGCGGTCTCCTCGATGTATGTCACGAGCGCATCCATGATTTTCGTACCGAGTCCCTTCCGTTGGTGGTCGGGGTGAACAGCCATATCACAGAGGTGATAGACAGCGCCGTCGTCGCCGACAATGCGTCCCATGCCGACCGTCTCGCCGGTCGGTTCGCAGACGACTGTGACACCGAACACCGAGTTGGGAAGTCCGCGTTCGACGGCTTCGAGCGACCGCGGAGCCATCCCGGCAGCCTCGCGCAACGCGACGAACGACTCGGGACTGGGGAGTTCCTCGGAGAGCGTGTATGAATCCCTCACGCCGTCTCGCTCCTCCAGCCTATCCCCCGTGGTTTCGACCATACCACCCGTGAGATGGATGGAAAAATGAGTCTTTCAGTCCCATTCGTCGAATCCTTCGACGAGCGCCACCCCACTCGATGCGCCGATGCGCGCTGCACCCGCTTCCAGCATCGCGTTCGCTTTCTCGTAGCTTCCGATGCCGCCGCTTGCCTTCACTTGGAGAAATTCGCTCATGAGCGAAACGTCAGCGACCGTTGCGCCGCCCTCGGTGAAGCCGGTGGCGGTTTTCACGAAATCGGCGTCCGCATCGACCGCACACTCACAGGCCCGGCGCTTCTCGTCGTCGGTGAGGAGTGGCGCTTCGATGATGACTTTCACTGGAATTTCGACTGCGGCTACCACATTTGTGAGTTCTCTCGTGACCTTCTCGTCTTCACCCGCGCGGAGTCTGCCGACGTTCATCACCACATCGAGTTCGTCCGCACCCGCCCCCCACGCTCGAACCGCCTCCACGCGCTTCGTTGCGGGGGCGTGCTGGCCGTGGGGAAAGCCGACCACGGTGGCGAGCAGTACCTCGGAAGCGGTTTCGGTGGCGATGTCGAGATAACACGGCGGAACACAGGCGTTCATTCCATATTCTTCGGCCTCGCCGAGGACTCGTTCGACAGCTGCGGGAGTGGTTTCTGGACCCAATACCGTGTGGTCGATTGTGGCGGCGAAGGTGGTTCTGTCCATGCCGGAGCGTGCGGCGCGATTTGCATAAATTCGACTGTCGCGCGACCGGAACCCTTTCGCCCGGCCCGGCCACCCTCTGCCCATGCAGGTCCCCATACAGCTGCTCCCCACCGGAACGACGATTCCACCGTTCCCTTATGTTCTCGCACTTCTGCTTGCCCTCGTAGCCGTTGCGTTTTCGCTTCGGCAAGTCGCCCCGCGAGTCACCGACCGGGTGGTGGTATCG
>DASSKS010000502.1:0-2410 GCA_035690245.1 Halococcus sp.
GGATTTCACCATCCGCGAGCAATACCAATCGGTCACAAAAGCGCGCAGCGAGCGAGAGGTCGTGAATCGCACACAACGCCGCCCGACCCTCAGAAACGAACTCCGTAAGGAGCGAAAGCAGCCGAATCTGATGATTGATATCGAGGCTCGCGGTGGGTTCGTCGAGCAAGAGCGCCGGCGAATCCTGACAGAGCGCACGCGCGAGGACGACCCGCTGGCGCTCGCCGCCGCTTATCTCCTCGATGCTCCTGTCGGCAAAGCGCGTTACTCCTGTTCGCTCCATCGCCCGCTCTGTGTGTGCGCAGTCTGTCTCCGAAACGCGCTCGAACCGCGAGCGATAGGGAGTCCGGCCCATCGCCACCACTTCTCGAACGGGAAACGCAAACGAGAGGTTCGTCTCCTGCGGAACGGTCGCTACCCGACGAGCGAGTTCGCGCGCCGAGAGTTTCCGTACGTTGTCGCCGTCGATTTTCACGGTTCCCTTACTCGGTTCGATGAGACCGTTAATCGCGCCCAACAGCGTGGTCTTACCCGCACCATTTGGACCGATGAGGCCGACGATTTCGCCGTTTTCGATCCTGAGATTTACGTCGTGTACGGCCTCGATGTCGCCGAAGCCGACCGAGAGGTCTTGGATACGAATCACAGCGCGCGCACCTCCCGCTGGCGAAGCAAGTACAGAAAGAAGGGTGCGCCGACCGCTGCGGTCACGATTCCCACCGGTAATTCGGCGGGACCCGAGCGCGCGAGCGTGTCGGCAGCGACGAGAAAGACACTTCCGGCGAGCGCGCTCGTCGGCAACAGGATGCGGTGGTCGGGACCGACGAGCAAGCGCATGACGTGGGGCACGATGAGTCCCACAAAGCCGATGACACCAGAAACAGCGACCGCAGCAGCAGTCAAAACACTTGAGACAGCGAGGAGAATACGTTTGCTCCGTTCGACTTCGATACCGAGCGAATGGGCTTCGTTTTCGCCGAGCAAGAGCACGTTGAGGTCGCGGGCGTAGGCCAGAAGGACGCAAAAGACGACGAGTGCGATGGGAAGTGTGGTGATGACATCGTTCCAACTGGAATTGTGGAGGTGGCCCATCAGCCAGTAGGTCACCCGACGGAGGCTCTCGCCGGAGTGCAACAGCAAGTACGAGATGACTGCCCCGAGAAACGTTTGGATTGCGACACCTGCCAAGAGAAGGGTTGCAACCGGCGTTTTTCCGTTCTCGGTGGCGATGAGATACACCCCGAAGGCGGCGAGCAGCGCACCGGCAAAGGCCGCTCCCTGAAGGCCGAGACCGAGCGGAATCGCCAACGGGAAGACGATAGCGGCGACCGCACCGACCGCCGCACCAGTAGAGACGCCGATGATGGAGGGGTCGGCCATCGGATTTCTGAAAAAGCCCTGCATCACCGTCCCAGACGCGCCGAGGGCGAACCCAACGACCGCCGCGAGCGCGATGCGCGGGAGTCGAATGTCCAGCACAATGGTTGCGGCGGTGTGGGGAACCTGAAACGAGAGGCCGGGCAGGGCGTCGAGTACCGCCTTTGCCACCACGAGGTACTCGATGCGCACCGGGCCGACGGTCGCGCTCGCCAACACGACCCCGACGAGCGCGACCACGAGACCGGCAGACCACGCCGCTGTGCGCCACCCCACCGATGGCCGGGTCGCGTCGGCACCCGTCTCCCCCTCAGTCGTGGACGTCGCCATGACCGCAACTCGGGTTGGGTTAGATAAATATTTATTGCATAGCGTCGCACACCCGAATGGTATGCAATCAACGGCGACTGCGCTTTCGATGTGTCTCGTTCTCGTGGTGGTGCTAGCCGGCGTCGGGGCGGCGACCACCCCGACGGCATCGACAGCGGCGATTTCGGGCGAGGAGGTGGCTCAAACCGCGACGGGAGGGAACTGTTCGTTTCCGGTAACGCGAACCGACGCCACTGGGGCGAAGGTCACACTCAAAAGTGAACCACAGCGTATCGTCACGCTCTCGCCGAGTGCGGCCCAGACGCTCTGGGAAATCGGCGCAAAAGGGAAAGTAGTGGGTCTCACGAAATACGCCGCCTACCTCGATGGAGCGGAGAAACGGACGAACATCTCCGGGTCGGGAATGCAGTACGCAAACGTCGAGGAGGTTGTGGGTCTCGAACCTGACCTCGTGCTCGCGCCGAACGTGATTCCGAACGCAACAGTTCGGAAGCTCAGAAGCGCCGGAGTGACCGTCTTCAAGTTCGAGGAGGCAAAGTCAATCGCAGATGTCTCCCAGAAGACACGGCTCACTGGTCGGTTGGTCGGCGCGTGTGCGGGGGCGGACACGATAGCCACGGCGATGAACCGACGGGTTGCTGCGATTCGAGAGGCCATCGCCGATAAGCCTGCGCCGCGTGTGCTCTTTTATCTCGGCGGGAGT
>DASSKS010000503.1:0-5752 GCA_035690245.1 Halococcus sp.
CTCGACGCCCGGCTGGACGGGAATCGAATCGGTCTCGACATCGAGGTGGACACCGCCCGCTCGTGCCATCACGTAGAACCCCCCGAACACGCCGCCCTCGGTCGCGTCGTGCATCGCGGTGACTTGTCCGGCGGCCGCGACCGTGAGCGCATCCCGAACCGGACTCATATCCGAAAAGCGGTCGGTCGCGTTCTCGATTTCGTCCTCCGAGAGTTCCTCGCGCATGAGTTCTGCGAACTGAATCGAGAGCAATCCAGTGGCTTCGATGGCCGGTCCCTTCGTGATGAGTACCCTATCGCCGGGCCGCGCCCCGTCCGGGCGCACGAGGTCTCCGGGGTCGCCAATCCCCAATGCTGTGCCACCGCCGACCATCGGGTAATTACAGCCCGCATACCGACCGGTGTGGCCGGTGATCACGTTTACTCCCAACTCACGCGCTTCGGTATCGAACGTCTTCCAGACCTGTGCGAACTCCTCGTCGGTGATTTCGGGTGGAAGGTTGAAATCGACCGAGAGGTGTGTCGGCGGAATTCCAGAAACCGCGACATCGCTCATGAGGATGTGAAAGGCGAACCACGCCGCCCGCTCGAATCCGAGCGACGGCATGACGAACACGGGGTCGGTCGCGGTGGCGATAACCCGTTCGCCCACGTCGATGACGCCGAAATCGACGCCGTGTCGTGGCCCAAGCCGCACGTCCTCGCGGTCGGCCCCGAGGTTCGGATAGATGTACGAATCGAAGAAGTCGCGGTCGGCTTTTCCCAACTCGGCCATACCCGGAGATATCATCGAGTGGTACTTAGTGCTGGCGCTCGAATGGACGAATCGCCCGAAATCACTCTTTTCGGGGGCTGTTTCCCACAGGAAACGTTTTGTCTTCCGGCGGGCCACATTATACCACGCTACATGGACACCACGGCACCGACGGTAGCGATTCTCGGCGGGGGTATTGGAGGGCTGAGCGCGGCCCACGAACTCGCTGAACGCGGCTTCGACGTTTCGATATACGAGGCGAACGACCGCTTCGGCGGCAAGGCAAGAACCATTCCCGCCGCGTTCGACGATTCGAGGCTCACACTCCCGAGCGAGCACGGCTTTCGCTTTTTCCCCGGCTTCTACCGGCACATCACGGACACGATGAAACGGATTCCAGACGGAGAAGGGAGTGTCTACGACAACTTGGTACCAACGACCGAGACGCTCATCGGTTCGGTAACCGGGTCAGCAGTCACCTCGTCAACCCGGACACCGAAAACGCCCCGCGAGTGGGTAGAACAACTGAAACCGGGCATCGCTGCCGAGTCGCTTTCAGGGACTGAAGCCGGGTTTTTCATAGAACGAATGTTCGTGTTGTGCACGAGCTGTGAGGACCGACTCGCAGACGAGTTCGAGCATATCACGTGGTGGGAGTTCATCGACGCCGAGAGGATGTCTGCGGCCTATCGAAAGAACCTCGGTCGGAGCATCCGGCTGCTCGTGGCGCTCGACCCAAAACGTGCCAGCGCACGCACCGTTGGCCGGATTTACACCCAGTTGCTGCGCGGCACGTTCGACCCATCGCTCGACGCCGAACGGATACTGTCGGGACCGACTTCTACTGTGTGGCTCGACCCGTGGACCGACTACCTCGAATCGCTCGGTGTGACGCTTTGCCCCGGCACGACAATTCGTCACATCGCGTGTGATGGCCAACGGGTTACGGGTGTTACGGTCGAAACCAGTGGTGAGAACCGCAAAATCGAGGCTGATTACTACGTCGCGGCGCTCCCGGTCGAGGTCATGGCCGAACTCGTCACGGATGACCTCGCGCGCGCTGCGCCGTCGCTCGCACGAATCGGCAGGCTCGAAACAGCGTGGATGAACGGCATCCAGTTCTTCCTCCGTGAGGACGTACCACTCGCCCACGGCCACCAAATCTATCCCGACTCGCCGTGGGCACTCACATCGATTTCCCAACAGCAGTTCTGGGAGAGCTACGACCTCCACGAGCGGACCGACGGCGCAGTCTCTGGCGTCCTTTCGGTTATTATCTCGGATTGGAACACTCCCGGCACCGTACACGAAAAGCCCGCAAAGGAGTGTACGCCCGCAGAAATCAGCGAGGAGGTCTGGACACAACTCACCGCCCATCTCGACCGCGACCGTCTCAACGAGGCAAATATTCACGACTGGGCGCTCGACCCCGCAATCGTTTCGACTGATGACGGCGTCAAAAACCGCGAACCGCTGCTCGTGAACACGGTCGGTTCGTTGGGCCATCGGCCAGAAGCGGGAACCGAACTCGATAATTTGGTGCTTGCCGCGGATTACGTCCGCACGAACACCGACCTCGCTAGCATGGAGGGTGCAAACGAGGCGGCCCGACGCGCGACCAATGCTATCCTCGAACGCGCCGATGTGCGCACAGACTGCTGTGAGGTCTGGGACCTCGCCGAACCGGCGGTGTTCGAACCGCTGAAGGCACAGGACGAGATTCGCTACCGACTCGGACTCCCTCATCCCGGCGAGGCTCGCAAAGAGACATTTCGACTGGTTCGGCGGCTCCGTCCGCGTTCTTGATTGTTATCCCTCGACCAGCCGCTGGAGGTGTTCGGGTGGGACGGCCCCGCGGGCGGCGTGTCCCTGGTAGATGAACGTCGGTACACCGGTGACACCAATCCGCTTGGCTTCTTCGAACTGTTCTTCGAGGGCAGCCTCGCGGTCTGTGTCCTCGATAGCCGCCCGGATATCGTCAGGGTCGATACCCACCTCGGTCCCGATATCGGTTAGTACGTCGGGGTCGCCGATATCGCGTTCGTCCTTCCAGAGCGCATCGAACACTCGCTCGTGAAACCCTTCGAATTTCTCGGGATGCTTCTCGCGGACGTAAAGCGCCGTCTGCTGGGCGTTTTTCGAGTCGACACCCTGTGAAATCGAGAGCGACATCTCGACACTGTACTCCTTCTGGAGTCGTCGGACGTTCTCTTTTGCCTGTTCGTAATATGCGTCGTCTTTACCGTCGTCGGCTGCGTGGTCGATTTCACCATCGGGACCGCGTTTTCCGCTTCGGAGGTCGAACGGATGCCACTCGACATTCAGAGGTGTGTCGCGTCCCTCGCGGTATTGTGAGAGTGAGGCCTCCCCGAGATAGCAAAAGGGACAGACGTAATCGGCGTACATCGTGAGCGAGTCGGTGGTTGCGGTCTCTGTCGAAGCGGTGTCGTGACTCATCGAGTATGCTACGTGCTCGCCATCAAAGAAGGGTTGGTCTTATTTCCCGCGACCCTTCCCACTGTGAACGCTCGGACGGGTGTGTTCTGCGCCTTTGCCTTTCTCCCCGAGACCACGCCCCTGTGTGCCGGCGCTCGTCAGCCCACGGAACGCCCGGCCACGGTGGCTCTCGTCACAAATCCAATTCAAGTCGTCGTCGTTTTCGATGGCTGGGTGTTCGGGGTCCACAAGGATGACCTCGAACCATTTTTGTGAGCCATCTTCGCCGACTGGATAGGAGTTGAGCACTCTGAGATTTCTGAACTTCCGACTGGAGCGTTCCTCTGCGATGCGCTGGATGGATTTTCGGCGGGTGACTCTGTTGACGCCTTGGCGTTTCGAGCGCCGGCCCGCCGTGTGACGCTGTTTTCGGGCCGTGCCCTTGCGAACGGCGACGCGCGCGAGGACGATGCCTTGTTTTGCCTTATACCCCAGAGAGCGTGCCCGGTCGAGTCGCGTGGGTCGGTCGATGCGTTCGATAGCGCCCTCCTCGCGCCACTCCTGAAGGCGTCGCCACTGGAGTTCTGCGTGCATTTCGTCGTTTTCGTGCCATGCCTCGCCGATGTGTGAATAAACGCTTCGTGCCATGATTGCTGCGGGCGTTGGTGGTTCAGCCGCGCGTGACGGCGGCCACATCCCGGCCTGCTTGTGAGTACACGAGCAGGTGCCCGCCGGTGCCCGTTTGCCAGCGAGTCACCGAAAATCGTCGTGTTTTGGTGTTAAGGGCTTCGAAACCACCCGCGCGAGCGCAAAGCCACACAGCAGCAAAGTACGTTAGAATCCAGCGTAAGACCACAAATTCGAATCCAGAACAGGTATGTAATATCATTACGCACGGACTGGTATGTCCACAGTCCGGTCCGGTGTGTTTGCGTTTCTCATCGCGCTCGCGGTCGTCACGAGCGGGTGCATGGGCGCGTTTTCTCTCACCGATACCGACGAGACAGCCGCGCCCAGCGGGGCAGCCACCGATAGCGGCGCAACGATGGGTAACGAGGCGGCAGACAGTCGTCCAACTGCGGACAAGATGAAGGAGCAGTCTCCCACAAACGGAACTGCTACTGACCCGACTTCCGCAAGCAGCGGGGACCACGCATCCGCGACGGGTTCGGGGTTAGACACCCTCATCGTCGAGCGACGGGCGATACAAGTCGATACAGGGAACGGGAATCGGACGTACATCACGCTCCGAATCGACACCGGCCCCAAAATCAGACGGTCGCCGCTCGACCTGTCTGGCTTTACGGTTCGGTTCGGAAACAGTTCAACCTATACGATTCCAGACGGCGTCATCATCGGTCCGATTCCCGGTGGCGGCGTGTATCTCTGGACCGGGCCGGGAACAGACCGAACGCTCGGGACCGGAGCCGACGACGGACGCAAATCGCAGTACGTACTCCACGCCGGGTACAACGACTCACTCATCACCGAGAACACCACCATCACCGTGCGGAACCGACATGGGAAAATCTTCGCTCGGCGGGTTGTAACACCGACCGCTGGGACCGTTCCCTTCGTTCTAACGCGCCCCATGCAGTCGATTGAAACGCTCGCTGAAGCGAAAAACGCGACTCCATTTGCCCTTCGTGCCCCGACAGCCCTCCCGAAGGGATACCGCTTCGACCAGTTTCGTATCACGCCTCGATACGATTCCTATACGTTGTTCTACAGCCGGAACCCGAATAACTATACTGAGGACATCACCGTGGGCGCAATCGCACCGCAAGCGGCGAATGCGTCCGACCGGCCAGACGACGCACGCCCGGTCACCGTCGACGGCCAGCGAGGATATTACACCACACAGAACTTGGGCGATGGCAAACGGGGATACCTCTGGTTCGTCGGACCCAACGGGTGGGGACACTTCGTGAACGGCCCACCGAACCAGAAGACGGTCATCCACATCGCAGAATCGATACGAGTCGTCGAAAACACCACGAGTAACTAGCGTGGTTGATTCGGATGCAAGGCGAGACGCCGCCTCACTGGCCTGCGAACGGACACGTCGCCGTTTTCAGATTCAGCAGAAGTCAGAGAGGCTGTCCGAGAGCGCCGCTCTCGAACCCCGACGTGAAACAGTGGGAGCTTAGATAACGCGGTTCTGGAGGTAATCCAGATGTTTTGCGTTGTAGACGATTCTCACCTCATCGGCGGCCGGAGAGCCAATGCAGGTCAGGCGCACATTCCTCTCCTCGACCTCCTCGTCGGAGAGGATTTGTTGCATATCCATGTCAATTTCGCCCTCCTTGAGGATGGCGGCGCAGTTCGCACACGCGCCGGCTCGACACGAAAACGGCCAGTCATAGCCCTGTGCCTCTGCGGCTTCGAGGATATATTCTGATTCGTTGACGTCTATCGAGCCGTAATCCTCCTCGTCGAGACCGGCGTCTGCGGCCTTCTCGAAGATGTCGTCGTCGTCGATGTCCCAGCCTTGGTCATCGAACACTTCGTAGTTTACGTATTCTACGGTAGGCATCACTCCGCCGTTCTGCCTCCGGGATGT
>DASSKS010000504.1:0-4520 GCA_035690245.1 Halococcus sp.
GGAGAACCTCCAGCCGCCCGAAGACACCGCAGACGTACTTTCAGTTATCGACGGGGTAATCGAGTACGAAGAAGCGGCAATCGACACGTACCGAGCACTCATGGAGGCCGCACGAGACGCAGACGATCCTGTCACCGAGGACCTCGCCATCGACATCCTCAGCGACGAAGAATCACACCGTAGCGAGTTTCGGAGTTTTCGGAAAGGCTATAAGTAATCGTTCCGCCGGTCGTCCTCCGAGGCTCCGTCGTGTGCGGAGAGTGACTCGCCCACCGAAAAACCGGCGTTCGTTCTTTTTTAGGGATTTCGAGCGTGTTGTGAGCACAGTCTTGTCATGGGCGAAAAACAAAAGATTGATTTCGACTGAATGTTTAGTCAGCACCGATGAGTTCAGCAGACCCACAGGGCCTTCAAGCGTTTCCCGAAGCCCTCACAGCGCAAAAAGCGTGGCTCGAACCGTTCGAGTGGTATAGCGAAATGCGAGAGAACTCCCCTGTACGATATGACCCATCGCGCGGGTCGTGGGATGTCTTTCGTTACGGGGACGTAAAGCGCGTCATCAGCGATAACGAGACGTTCTCGACGGACCCGCGCGAGGCGGGCGATTTCGTCGAACCAGAGGGCGAAGGAACCGGTCTCATCCTCGATACGATGCTGTTCTGTGACCCGCCGCGTCACGACGAACTTCGCGGGGTCGTGGATGACGCCTTCAACCCGCGTGCCGTGGGCGAACTCGAAGGCCGTCTCCGCGAACTCATGGGCGAGGTCATGGACGACGCGCTCGCCGCAAACGACGGCGAGATGGACCTCGTAGAGGAAATCGCCTATCCGTTTCCCGTTACCGTCATCGCCGAATTACTGGGAGTGCCCACCGACGACCGCGCACAGTTCAAGGAGTGGTCGGATTCGCTCGTCGCGGCCGCGAGCACGGACGATGCAGTCCTCGAACGCCAACAGCAGAGCCAGCGCGAGATGGCGTGGTACTTCCTCGAACTCATTGAGGAGCGCCGCGAAAATCCACGAGACGACCTCATTTCGACTATCGCCACGGCGGAGTTATCAGATGGGAGCAGGCTCCCCCAACAGGAAGCGCTCGGGATGTGTATGCTGCTGTTGATTGCCGGGAACATCACAACCACGAACCTCATCACGAACGCGATGCGGTGTTTCGCCAATCAGAACCTCTGTGAGGAGTTAGCGGGCGACGAAAACGCCATCGGTAGCGCAATCGAGGAGGTGTTGCGCTATCGCTCGCCGGTACAGGCGATGACGCGCGTCGCGCTGACCAACGTCTCACTCGGCGAGGCGACCATCGAGGAGGGCGACCGGCTCGTGGCGTGGCTTGGCTCTGCGAACCGCGACGACCGCACCTTCGAAAATGGCGATACCTTCATCGCCGACCGTATGCCCACCCGACATTTGGGGTTCGGCAACGGCACCCACTACTGTCTCGGTGCGCCGCTTGCGCGGCTCGAAGCGCGCGTCGCCCTCTCTGCACTCCTCTCGCGTCTCGATGGGGTGGCACTTTCGGATACCGACCTCTCACCGACACGAAGCTCATTTATCTACGGCGTGGAGTCGCTGCCGCTTCGCTACGAGGCGTGACGCTCCACGAGTAACCGCACACCGGAATTTCATTCCAGTGAACGCACCGAGCACGCCGATTTTTCGGGTGGTATTTAATAAACCAACCTGAATAGGCGTCAGATTTATGCGCGGGCGTGACCCGCGGTATGACACGGCACTGACGCCGAGAACAAATACAGAACCCTACCGATGACTGAATCGACAATCGATGCCGCAGACAGCACAACAAGCGAGGAGTGCTGTCCGATTTGCGGTGAGCCAGTCGTTGACAGTCCCTATCCCCGACATCGACTCGTCCTCGAAGACGAAAGCGACGCGAACCCCAATCAACGCCACGAGCGTCGGGTGTGTCCGGCCTGTTGGGACGACCTGTGCGAGGTACTCGACGCGCTGGTGTGAGGGCCTGAAAACCCATTCACGATACAGAGCGTGTTATTCGATTTTTGCGTTCTGATAGGATAGGGAAAATAGCCGCCAACTGTGTGGACTGCCAATGCGATTCAGAGGAAAAACGAGATGATGGCGAGGATAATGAAGATGATGATGAAAATGCGGGCGATTTCGGCCGTGAGGCCCGCGATGCCACGCGCGCCGGCCACGTAGGCGATGATGGCGAGGATAATGAAGACGATTGCGAGAGAGGCGAACGACCCGCCACCGACTTGGAGGGGTACTTCGATGAGTGCCGCGTTCATCGGCGAAACTCCTCGGTGACTGCGGATACTTGTGCGTTGACACTACTGAGGGCAGCGGGGATTTCGAACATCACGTGCAGTCAGCACTCGGACCACGATTCGTCCTATGGCTTGCACACGACGGGGATTTAAATACGATTGGTCACATCGTTCGACGTATTATCACGCTGTCACCGGTTTTCGAAGGTCAGTACGCCGAAGATAGAAGAAATACTAACTCTCGCCAGCTGGGGACACGGCGAGTCGTCTTTCCACTCACAGCCGATACCGACGGGTGGAAACGGTTTTTTCGTGAGCGCGTTTCGACCGGACATGAATCGCGTGTTCGTCGTCGGCGTCGTTCTCACCGTGGGCGGGGTCCTCGGCTACGTCGCTGGCGTCACACTGGCGTATCCCGGACGGGCGCTCTCGCTTCCGGGTGTGATGGTCGGACTCACACTGCTCGCTATCGGCGGGGACTGGGGGAACGGATGGTGAACGTCTCTGCGATAGCGTCCGATGGGATGACCGGCGACCTCCAAACTGCACTGGATGCGCCCGGACCGACGTGGGTGCGTATCACCGGAGACGACACGGAGGAGATAGCGCCCCTCGTAGAACCGTTCGGGGTTCATCAGCTCTCTATCGAGGACGTGTTGAACGGTATCCGCCCGAAAACCGAAGAGTTCGATGGCTATACATTCATACTGGTGCGAACCGCAGAACTCCGCGGGGATGGCACCACGTTCTCTGAGGAGGTGCGCGACGAACCGATTGGACTCTTTGTCGGCCCGGACTGGCTCGTCACTCTCACCACCGCGGAGCTACCGGCGGTCGAGCGGGTCTGGATGGCGACCGAGCGCGGTCACGGCCGAGTGCTCCGCCGTGGACCCGATTTCGCCGCCTACCGAATCATCGATGAAACTATTGGAGACTATTTCGACCTGCTCGACGACATCGAACGCCGGATCGAGCACATTGAAGAAGGGCTGCTCGATGCTCCAGAACGAGGGGATTTGAACGCACTCAACGAGGTGCGACGCGACCTGCTCGCGGTACGGAGACTGCTCTGGCCCACCCAGCGGGCGGTCGGCACGCTCGCGGGCGGCGGCACAGGACAGATACAGGAACCGACCGAGAAGTACTATCGGGATGTCTACGACCACCTCTCCCAACTGGTGAGTCTCACCGAAACCTACCGCGACCTCCTCATCGGCTCGCGAGAGATGTACCTGAACGCGCTGTCTGCCTCGACCAACGAGGTGATGAAGACGCTCACGGTGGTGGCCTCGATAGTGTTGCCGCTCACGCTTGTGGCCGGGATTTATGGAATGAACTTCGAGACCATGCCCGAACTCGGCTGGACGTTCGCCTATCCTGCAGTATTGATAGGAATGGCCGCCGTCGCGCTCGTGCTCGTGGGATATTTCCGTCGGGAAGGCTGGCTGTAACTCACGAAGGACAGTGTTCTGGTCACGGGCTGTACGTCGGCAGCCGAGCCGATTCGTCGCTTCCCTCCACGAACGGCAGCGATTCGACGCGCGCTGACTGCTCTTTGTCGTCGATGCGAACCGACACCTCGTTCGTATCGAGACCGAACTCGACGAGTGCGAACGCGAGCGGCGTTTCGAGCATTGGACTCTCGATGGCGTGCGTCACTTCTCCGATAGTATCATCTTCCACAGAGACCGCCGCGCCCGACTCCGGTAGCCGTTCACAGACGAGTCCGACGAGTCTCTGACTCGGTTGGCCGCGATTCTCGACGCGCGAGACGATTTCTTGGCCGAGATAGCACCCTTTCTCGAAATCGAGCGCGTTGCGAAGCCCGAGGCTATTTGGAATGGTCCCTTCGAGTTCAGTTCTAAAGAGGGGTGTGCCGGCTTCGAGCGTGAGCGTCTCCCACGTTCGATAGCCAAACGGCGCGGCGTTCAGGCCGTTGTTGATGAGCGTATCGAACACCGATTCGGCCTCGCTCGCCGCACAGACCACCTCGTAGCCCTCCTCGCCGGTGAGTCCATCGCCACGAATCACGGTGACTCCTTCGTCACCCATCGACCCGCGGACGAATCGTAACTGCTCGTCTGGTGCGCTCGCGCCGTTGAGCACGCTTGCGATTTTCTCGGTGGCTTTCGGTCCATGAACGCCAAACACCCCAAACGAATCGGTCGAAACCTCGATATCGACGTCCTGGATGAACGTCTTTTCCGCCCAGTCGGTGGCGACTGCTTCTGCGCGCTCGGGCGGGGTAAAAATCAGGAG
>DASSKS010000505.1:0-2095 GCA_035690245.1 Halococcus sp.
TCGCAGTCCTTTCTATCGGAACGCCCCTCGACTCGTGGGGAGAGTGGGTCTCGTTTGCGGTTCGTGTCGGCGCGGTCGTCTGGATACTCACTGCACTTTCGGTCTTTGCCTACGCGCGCCGCATGGCGAACGAGTAAATTCAGTAGTTCGTCGGTCCGTCGCCGACGTAGGTAAATCGCGTTCCGGCGCGTGCGGCGGCCTCCTCATCACTCGCAGAATCACCCACGAACAGCGTTCGCTCGGGGGTTGCGCCGAGGGACTCCACGACGGCCAACAGCGGTTCCGGGGCAGGCTTTCGCTCGGCCACCGAATCGCGGCCAACGACGCTATCGACGTGTGTGGCGAGTTCGTGGGTTTCGAGCGCGATTCGACAGGCCGCCTCACAGTTGAGTGAGCAAACACCGATGGGAACTCCTGTGGCGAGAGCGTCGGCGAGCGAAAGCCGAACCGACTCGCGCGCGCCGTCACACTCGGCCGCGGCGATGAGCGATTCGATTTCGTCTCCAACGCCTGCTGCCTCGGCGGCATCCAGTAAGTCCCACGCATCGAGACCCGCGGGTTCGACGTTTTCCTCCCGCAGGACTTCTCCGATGCGCTCTTCGAGGGCCGCCCAATCGACGGCGAGGCGCACGAGCGTTCCGTCGAGGTCGTAGACGACAGCCTCGATGTCCGCGGGAATGTCGATAGTCACACCGACCGGACGGACAGAGAGGGCAAGTCGGCTTCGATTAGCCGAGCAGTTCGCGCGCGATGACGTTCTTCTGGATTTCGGTCGTGCCCTCGTAGATGGTCGTGATTTTCGCATCCCGATAGAGGCGTTCGACGCCGCCCTCGGTGGTGTAGCCGTACCCACCGTGAATCTGGACCGCTTCGTTCGCTACCGCGACGGCCGACTCGCTGGCGAAATACTTCGCCATGCTCGCGGCCTCTCTGTACTCCTCTCCAGCATTCGCGCGTCGAGCGGCGTTTCGGGTCAGAAGTCGTGCAGCCTGCGTTTTGGTTCGCATCTCCGCGAGTTTGTGTCGAATCGTTTGAAATTCCGCGATGGGCTGGTCGAACTGCTCGCGTTCTCCGGCGTAGGCGAGCGATTCGTCGAGGGCGTGCTGGGCAACACCCACAGCCTGTGAGGCAATAGCGATGCGTCCTCCGGTGAGAATCGACAGCGCCGCCGACAGCCCACGGCCTTCCTCAGTCAATCGATTTTCGGCTGGAATCTGCACGTCGTCGAAGGTCAGTGTGGTCGTATCGCTCGCGCGCAGGCCGAGTTTGTCCTCCTTTTTGCCGACTTCCAGTCCCCCGACGTCTTTTGGAACCACGAACTGCGTGATACTATCAGGATTTTCGCGGTCGGTTTTCGCAAACAAAATCACCACTCCCGACCGCTCGCCGTTGGTAATCCACTGCTTTTCGCCGTTGATGACGTATTCATCTCCTTCGAGGCGGGCCTCGGTGCTCATCGCGGCGGGATTCGAACCGGCATGGGGTTCCGAGAGCGCGAACGCTCCTACCGGTCTGCCATCGACCATTTCGGGCAGCCAGCGCTCGCGTTGGTCTTCGTCGCCGAACTCCGCGATACATGAGGTAGCGAGACAGTGAACGGAGAGGGCGGTCGCCACCGCCAACATCCCGCCCGCGAGTTCCTCGTTGACGAGGCTGTAGGTGAGCGAATCGGCGTCGAATCCACCATATTCTTCAGGAGTCGTCAACCCGGTCAAATCCAGTTCGGCGAGTCCGTCCCAGACATCCTCTGGAAACCGCTCTTCGCGGTCGGCCTGCTCGGCTTCCGGTCTGATTTCCTCGCGGGCGAACTCTCGTACGGTGTCCCGAATGGCGCGCTGTTCGGCGGTGAGGTCCATGCCCCCCATCTAATGGCAGTATGCAAAAATTGCCCGCTCCGTGGCTCAGGATTCGGCGAGCGTCACGTCGAGGCGTTCTTCGAGCGTACCGATGAGCGACCCGCCGACGCCCGCACGGGCGGCCCGGCCTTCCTCGACCGCGCGGAGGCTCTCGGGTTCGACCGCGAGTTCCTCGGCCAATTCTTCGACACCGAGTTCGGCCTCCTCCCGCGCCGTCTTCATCCGGTTGCCATACCCAG
>DASSKS010000506.1:0-2779 GCA_035690245.1 Halococcus sp.
CGCTGCGCGACGAAGGATTTGCCTACACCGACCGTCTCGAAGACGCTGGTATCCCCGTCGAACACGAACATTATGAAGGCATGATTCACGGCTTCGTGAATCTGGTCGATATGGTCGACCAGAGCCGCGAGGCGCTCGGCGTGGTCGCAAACGAACTCCGCGACTCGTTCAAGTAGGAACTATCCGTCTCGAACCTCGGTTCCGGCAAGCGTTTCTACGTGTTTGATGAGCGCGGCTATGTCCTCCTCGCCATAACCCAGTCCGCGGTAGGAACTGAAATCGAATCGAAAGAACAGAATTGCCGCTACTCTGAAATCGCCTTGTTTTCGTCCGCTTTCGTCACCGTTTTTCACGGCAAGCGCGTAGTTTAGCTGATGACAGCAGACCTTTTCACGCCACTCGAACTGCGCGAGACCGAACTCCCGAATCGGGTGATGGTCTCGCCGATGTGTCAGTATTCGTGCGAAGACAAGGATGGATTGGCCCACAACTGGCACCTCGTTCACTTGGGTAGTCGGGCGGTCGGTGGGGCCGGTGTGGTGATGACCGAGGCGACGGCAGTCGAAGCTCGGGGGAGAATCACCCCACAGGATTTGGGTATCTGGAGCGACGCACATGGAGAGGCGCTCGCGCCGATTGCGGAATTCATCGACCAACAGGGGTCCGTGCCGGCGATTCAACTCGCCCACGCCGGGCGAAAAGCCTCCAAAACTCGACCGTGGGAGGGCAGCGAACCCATCCGACCCGACGAGGGCGGCTGGGAGACGATAGCGCCGAGTCCCGACCCGTGGCCATACGAAAATGGACAAACGGCGACCGCGGAGATGGACCAAGCCGACATCGAAGGCGTCATCGAATCGTTCAGAGCGGGTGCAGAACGCGCTCTCGACGCGGGCTTCGAAATCGCAGAAGTCCACTCGGCACACGGCTACCTCCTTCACGAATTTCTCTCACCGGTGACGAACCACCGCGAGGACGATTATGGTGGTGATTTCGAGGGCCGCAGCCGATTGGTCCGAGAGGTGACCGCTGCGGTACGCGAGGTCTGGCCCGACGACAAACCTGTTTTCGTGCGGATTTCTGCAACCGACTGGCTGCCCGAGCGCGATTCGTGGACCATCGAGGATTCAGTCAGGCTGGCCGACGACCTCTCGGCAGTCGGCGCGGACCTCATCGACGTAAGCGCGGGCGGCATCGACCCGAACCCGCAGATTCCCCACTCGGGGGCGGGCTATCAGGTCCCCTACGCCGAGCAGATAACCCGCGAGCGCGATTCGGACATCGCAGTCGGTGCGGTCGGTGGTATCAGTAGTCCGATACAGGCCGACGAACTCGTGCGCAACGGTCGAGCGGACCTCGCTATCCTCGCGCGCGAACACCTTCGGGACCCGTACTTCTCGCTGCACGCCGCGCGCGAACTCGACCAGCCAGAAGGAGCCGAGCCGCCGGTGCAGTACCAGCGCGGGTTCTAATCGCGTCTCGACTGCCGCGGCCGAAAGAGGCTACTGTCGGACGGTCGTTCATTCGGTGATGGCAACCGCAAACCAGAGCGATACGTTCGACATCGGCGGGGAAGACACGGTTCACCGGCTGGGCTTCGGCGGGATGCGACTGACAGGTGAAAACATCATCGGCCCGCCCGACGACGAGGAGGAAGCAAAGGAAGTCCTCCAGCGCGCGACCGACCTCGGGGTTGACTTCATCGACACCGCAGACTCGTATGGGCCAGCAGTTTCGGAGCGACTCATCGGCGAGGCGCTCGCGCCCTATGAAGACCAGTTCATCGCCACCAAAGGCGGACTCTGGCGCGACGACCGCGACGGCTCGTGGCCAAAGTGCGGCCAACCGGGCTACATCCGCAACGCGATTCTTGGGAGTCTCGATAGGCTCAGAGTCGATACAATCGACCTCTATCAGTACCACCGACCCGACCCGGACGTGGACTACGAAGAAGCCGTCGGCACCTTCGCCGACCTCAAAGACGAGGGCAAGGTAACCCATGTAGGAATCAGCAACGCCTCCGTCGAGCAGTTAGAAACCGCCCGCGACATCGTTGACATCGCCACCGTCCAGAACCGTTATAACGTCAACGACCGCGAACACGAGGACGTGCTCGAAGCCTGCGAGGAGTACGGTATCGGATTCATCCCGTGGGCACCAATCGGCGGCGGCGACCTCGGTGAAAAAGAAGAAGTTGTCTCAGAAATCGCAGACGCCCACGACGCCACCGAGCGACAGATTGCGCTCGCGTGGTTGCTCCAGCACTCACCAGTAATGCTTCCGATTCCGGGCACGTCGAGCGTCGAACACGTCGAAGACAACATCGCGGCCTCGGACATCGACCTCACGGACGACGAGATGAATCGGTTGAACGAGTAACGACGGTCTGTCTCGAATCCACTCACTGTCTGCTGGCAGCATCGCTTTCGGAGACGTAACCCGTTCTTTTGAAGTGTCTCAACGCCATAGCAGGACCAACAACAAATGAGCGAGGATTTCTATTCGGTGCTCGGCGTCTCGCGCGACGCGAGCGAAGACGAAATCAAACAGGCATACAGAAAGAAAGCCGCCGAGTATCACCCCGATGTCTCTGACGACCCGAACGCAGACGAGAAGTTCAAACAGGCAAAAAAAGCCAAAGAAGTGCTCACAGACGAGCAAAAGCGGTCTGCCTACGACCGGCTGGGCCACGAGCGCTTCGAGCAAGCGGAAAAGCGCGGCGGGTTCGACGGCGGCCGTGGTGGTGCGGGTGCTGGCGCTGGTGGCATGGGCGGGATGG
>DASSKS010000507.1:0-6202 GCA_035690245.1 Halococcus sp.
TAATCGTGACGTGGGTGATGTGGCCGACGCCGAACGGTTCGTCCGTGCCGTCGAGGAACACATAGCGGAGGACGATGCGATGCTCGCCGACCTGAACGGGAGTCGTCTCGACGGCGATACGGTCGCCGACGCTCGGATAACGGTCGATACGTGTCTGTGTGCCGACTGGTGCATACGGGATTTCGTCGGCAGCGATCAATTCTTCGAGCGGATAGCCAATCGTCTCGGCGAACTCCTGTGTCGAAACGAGTTGCCAATCGAAGAACGCAGAGCCATGAACGAGTGCGCCGGCGAGTTCGCCGAAGCGGACGGCGCGCGCATCGAGTGTTCGCATACGAATCGTATTCTCACTGCTCCGATAATGATTGTGAATTTCGTTTCAACGGCAATTCTCTCGATACACTCCGATATACTGTCGGTCAGAAGTCTTTGGAAATCACATCACAGAATTCAGTGAAGTAGCCGATTCATCTATAACAAATCCTGTCCCAAAGGAGAACCGCAGGCCACACGCCTCCCCAGCCGATTCGCTCCGCTCGTTACACTCGCGTCGCTCATCCCTCGCACGATGTCCGCGCTCGGTGTTCACTTCGTTCACACACGAGCGCGAGCGCGCGCCACCGCTCCCGACGATGGACGAACTTCTTCTTTTTCTTGTTGAGATGACAAACAATCGTACTCTGTCGTCGTCCGCGGGTTTTATTCCCTGTCTCTCCGATAGAGGCAGTATGCCAACGGAACTCCTCCCCGGCGTGTACGACATCACGGTCCGAGACGAGGGAAACGGCCGGTATCGGGCGTTCCTCATTGACGGCGACGTGCCGACACTCATGGACTGCGGTTTTTCCGACACCGTTGACGAACTCGCCGCAGGCGTCGAGGAGGTCGGCATTACCCCCGAACGGCTGATTATCACCCACAGCGACGGCGACCACATCGGCGGGTTCGACGGCGTTGTCGAGCGCTACGGCGTCGAAACAGTTGTCCCGGAACAAACGGATATGGACGCCGAAAACGACCCCGACCACCGCTACGGCGACGGCGACGAAATCGGCGACTTCGAGGCCGTCCACATTCCCGGCCACACAGACGACAGCCACGTACTCATCGACGAGGGGAGCGACCTCGCGGTCATGGGCGATGCGCTGTTCGGCTCTGACGCGCGCGGCCTTCCGGCGGGCTACTTCGTGTTGCCGACTGCCTTTTATTCGACGGACCTCGCAGCCGCCGACGAAAACCTCCAACAACTCCTCGACTACGATTTCGACGCCGGACTGCTCTATCACGGCTCCTCGGTCATCGAGGACGCCTCCGCAAAGCTCGATGCGTTCGTGAACTTCGAGAACAAACCCGAGTGAGAAACCGGACTCGACATCCGTCCATACGTTTCAATCCAAATCTGGTTTTTTCGGGTGACAGTGGTATCCATCGTCCGGGCCTTTCGAAACCCTTAGTGCCCGCGCGCGTTCCTGAATCGGCATGAGCAATACGAGTGTTGACCCGGCGGCGGTTCGCCACGTCGCGGCCCTCGCACGGGTTGCCCTCGAAGACGACGAGGCCGAGGCGTTCGCCGCGCAGTTCGCCGACGTTCTCGACTACTTCGAGGCCCTTGACGAGGTTCCCGAAGTCGAATCCGAGCCGGACCTCGTGAACGTCCTGCGCGCGGACGAAGCGCGAGAGGGTCTCACACAGGAGGAAGCACTCAGAAACGCACCGGAAACCGAAGACGACTACTTCAAAGGGCCGCCGGTCGGATGAGCCACGACGCATTCATCACCCGCGAGGAAATCGAGGGCACGGAAACAGGAGTGCTCGATGGCCGAACGGTCGCCGTAAAGGACAACATCAGCACAGAGGGACTCCGCACGACCTGTGGCTCGGCGATGTTAGCGGGATACGTTCCGCCCTACGACGCAACCGTGGTTCGTCGTCTCAAAGGGTCGGGGGCGACCATCGTTGGGAAGACCAACATGGACGAGTTCGGGATGGGCACGACCACCGAAACCTCCCACTTCGGCCCGACGACGAACCCCGTCGATACGGAGCGGGTTCCCGGCGGGTCTTCGGGTGGCAGTGCAGCGGCGGTCGCCGCTGGAGATGCAGACCTCGCACTGGGTTCGGACACTGGAGGTTCTGTGCGGTGTCCCGCCGCCTTTTGTGGGGTGGTCGGCATCAAACCCACATATGGGTTGGTTTCGCGTTACGGTCTCATCGCATACGCAAACAGTTTAGAACAGATTGGTCCGCTCGCGCCTACAGTCAGGGAGGCCGGCGAACTGCTGGACGTGATTTCTGGGCCGGACGAGCGCGATGCGACGACCCGAGCGGAAGGTGGCGATACTGACTATGCGAGTGCCGCCGATGGTAATGTCGATGGAATAACAATCGGCGTTCTCACGGGTCTCGTAGAGGGAGCAGACGAGCGCGTGGTTTCGGTTTTCGAGGAAACCATCGCGGACCTCGAATCCCGTGGCGCGCAGGTCCGCGAAGTGAGCCTCGAATCGCTCGAACACGCTGTCGCTGCGTATTATGTCATCGCCATGTCGGAAGCCTCCTCGAATCTCGCGCGCTTCGATGGGGTTCGATATGGGGAATCGGGCGGATTCTCCGGGGATTGGAACGACGCCTTCGCGCGCTCGCGCGAGGCCGGATTCGGTCCCGAAGTCAAGCGCCGAATTCTCTTGGGGACGTATGCGCTTTCGGCGGGTTATCACGACAAATACTACAAGAAAGCGCAGGACGCGCGCGCATGGATTAAACAGGACTTCGACGAGGCGCTTTCGGATGCGGACGTACTCGCTAGCCCAACGATGCCTGTCCTGCCCCCGAAACTCGGCGAGAGCCTCGATGACCCGCTTCAGTTGTATCTCATGGACGCCAACACTGTACCGGTGAATCTCGCGGACCTGCCAGCGATTTCGGTACCTGCTGGCTCTGTTGACGGGCTTCCCGTGGGTGTGCAATTCGTCGGCCCGGCGTTCGGCGAGGAGGAAATTATTCGAGCGGGGAGTGCCGTTGAGTAGCCACCCGGCGGGTGGTTGCGGTGGCGGTTCCTGGCGGATGAAGGGCGAGACCGCGAACGAAGTGAGCGGTTGAGGGCTTCTGCGGTGCTGTGCGGTTGCGGAGAGCCTTAGTAGTTGTCCCGCGAGTGAGCCGGAGGCGAACGAGCGGCCTTTTTTGGTCCAGATTTTTTGGCGGGGTTTGAGCGAGCGCAGCGAGCGAGGACCCCGTTAAAAAAGGTGGGGGTCCGAAAAGCATTAGTCTTCTCCCGCGTATGATTCCTGATAGTCCATGAAGGTCGAACTGCTTACCACTGACTTTCTTGACCGCGCCGTCGATTGCTACGACGACGTGGTCGGGGTCATCGCCCACGACGGAACCGAATACACCTACGCCGAGTTCGCCGAACGAGTAAATCAGGTCTCGAACGCCTTGCTTTCGATGGGCGTCGAACAGGGCGATAGAGTGGCGTTGCTCTCGCCGAACACCCACTACTTCCTCGAAACCCTGTATGGCGTCAACCAAATCGGGGCCGTGTTCGTCCCGATGAACTACCTCCTCGTGCCCGATGACTTCGAGTACATCCTGAACGACTGTGAGGCGGGCGTGGTCATCGCCGATTACGAGTACGCAGAAAACGTCGAAGCAGTACGAGAATCGACACCAGCGACGGAGTTCATCGGCTACGAGGCGAACGACATCGAAGGCGACTGGCTCGACTACGAGGAGTGGCTGGCGGCCCAGTCCACCGACGCGCCCGAACGGCCCGACATCTCCGAAGACGACGACGCCTCGGTTAACTACACCTCGGGGACCACCGGCGACCCAAAAGGAGTGGTGCGAACCCACCGGACGGAGAACTGGCACGCGCTCATCTTGGACGCACACATGGAGATAACCGACAGTGACTCCTATCTCTGGACGCTGCCGATGTTTCACTGTAACGGGTGGGGGCACACCTACGCTATTACGGGGATGGGCGGCACACACGTCTGTCAGCGAACGTTCGAGCCTGAAGGCACGTTCCGGCGGGTGCGCGAGTACGACGTGTCGTACCTATGCGGTGCGCCGACGGTCCTCAATCGACTCATCGCCTACTACGACGAGCATCCCGACACGGTGACCACTGGCGAGTGCGAGGTACGTATCACCACCGCCGGCAGTGCGCCCGCGACCGCGACCATCTCGACTGTCGAGGACGAAATCGGCTGGCGCATCATCCACATCTATGGACTGACCGAAACCGCACCGCTCATCACCACCTCGAATTCGCCGCGCCGACTCACAGAACGCGGACGCGACCTCAAGGTGACCCAAGGAACGGAAACGCTCGGCACCGACGTGCGCGTCGTGGACGACGATGGAAACGACGTGGCCCGCGACGGCGCGACCATCGGCGAAATCGTCGTGGCCGGCAATCAGGTGATGGACCGCTATCTCAACAAACCGGAAATCACAGAAGAGGCGTTCAACGCCAAACTCCCCGGCTACTTCCACACAGGCGACCTCGCTGCCATCGACGAAGACGGGATGGTTTCGATTCAAGACAGAGAAAAGGACATCATCATTTCGGGGGGTGAGAACGTTTCGAGTATCGCGGTCGAAGACACCCTCTATGACCACCCGGACATCGCAAAAGCCGCGGTGATTCCAACCCCGAGCGAGGAGTGGGGCGAAGCGGTGACGGCACTCGTGGTCGCAAAGCCCGGTTCAGGTCTCACAGAGGAGACAGTTCGGGAGTTCGCTGGCGAGCAACTGGCGCGCTATAAGGTCCCAAAGCGCGTCGAATTCGTCGACGACCTCCCCGAAACCGCGACCGGCAAAGTCCAAAAATATCAGCTTCGGGAGGATTATTGGGAGGACGAAGAACGCCTCGTCGGCCAAGGGTAACAACCACCACCTTTTGCTGCGCTCGCCTACGGCTCGCTGGCAAAATCTGGACCAAAAGCCGTCGTCACCCCCTTCGGGGGTTCCTCGGCCCGCTCGCACCTATGGTGCTCGCGGTACAACCACTATTCCGACCATTGTGAAATCCTGCGACGTAGTATGAAATATAATTCAATACAGATATGAAATCTCGTGGCTACATCGATTTGGGTGCGGCGACACCCAACAATCCGAGGGCGTTCGCTATTGTGGTCCGAGAGGCAGCCACGAGCGCGAGACGGGCCTCCCGTACCTCACCGTCTGCGGACAGGACAGGGCACTCCCGATAAAACGTATTGAACGTTTCTGCGAACTCGCGGGTGTAGGTGGCGACGACGTGCGGGGCGAGTTCGTCGGCTGCGCGCTCGACAACCGCCGGAAAACGGGCGATGACGCGGAGCAGCGCGCGTTCTTCGGGAGTCGAGAGGGCACCCGCATCGATAGCCGTCGAAATCTCGTCCACTTCGGCCAAAATCCCACACGTTCGGGCGTGGACGTACTGGACGTAAGGCGCGCTTTGAGCCTCGAAATCGAGCGCGCGTTCCCACTCGAACGTGATGGCTTTCGATGGCTGTTTCGAGACGATATCGTACCTGACTGCGCCAATACCGACTTGGCGGGCGATTCGTTCGACATCTGCTTCCGAAAGGTCGTCGTCGCGGATGCGGGTATCGAGTCTGGATTCGACCTCCTCGCGGGCGCGTTCGATGGATTCGTCGAGCAGGTCGTCCAAATCGACGCCCGTGCCTCGCCGGGTACTCATGCCGCCCTCTGGAAGGTTTATCCACGAATAATACACCGACTGCAACTGTTCGACATCGTTGCCGAGGATGTCGAGTGTCTCGCGGAGCTGTTCGGCCTGAAGCTTGTGGTCTTCGCCCAACACAGTCACAGCGCGGTCGAAGTTTTCGAATTTCCACTCGTGATGGGCCAAATCGCGCGTCGTGTAGAGGCTCGTGCCATCCGACCGAAGAAAGACGAGATGCTTTTCGAAACTCGGAAGGTCGAGTTGCCACGCATCCTCCTCGTAAATCGCGTATTCGGTGTCTTTGAGACGCGAAACGAGATTTTCAGTACTTCCATCGCGGATAAATCGTGTTTCCTTGACGAACTCGTCGAAACTCACGGGCAGACGGTCGAGTGACTGCTTCATCCCCGAGAGCACGCCTTCGACCACCCGTTCGACGCGCTCGTAGGTCGCCTCGTTACCGTCTTCGAGTCCCTGAAGAATCGACTGGATTTCGGCTTCGGCGGCTTCTCGTTCTGTGTCCGTGGC
>DASSKS010000508.1:0-6975 GCA_035690245.1 Halococcus sp.
GGTCCGGCGTGCGTTCCCGCCGTTTGATTGCGACCTCGATTGAACGGTCGTCATCGAGACCGATGCGTACCTCGTCGAAGGCAATTTCGTATCGTGTCGTATTCTGACTGTCCGTCCTGATCTCGATGCGTTCTTCGAGTAACGATGCCTCGGTGAGCAGTTCGAGTTTTCGGTACATGGTCGAGAGCGGGATGTCACACGCTTCTGAGAGTTCACTTGCTGTCATCGGATCGTCCAACTGCTCAATAATACTTCGACAAGTGGGATCATCGAGAGAATCGAGGACATCCTGTAACTGGGGCGTCTCAGTGGCGAACGGATCACGTACCATTACTGTCCCCTGTGTGATTTGGTAGTGTTCGGTCGAATATTCCAGCATGGCTCAGGTGACATCTCCAGTCGTTGACCATGCGCTTACTCGCAACTGTCTGTGGACCGATCTGGCGTCCCACGCTCTGTTCGGAGACGCTACCAGACATCTCATGAAGTTCCCGTCTCAGTAGTGGCATCGGTCATCCCACCAATGAACTGTTTGATGACTTTCCCTTCGGCGCGGTGTAGGGTTTCACTACAGGTTGATTTTGCGATACCGAGTTTGTCTGCCAGCTCGGTCAACGAGCACTTCCGAAGTGTGTCATAGTATCCTTGCTCGACGGCCACAGTGAGAAGTTGCAGCTGGCGGTCTGTCAATAGCTGTTCCGGCTCGATATGTTGGTGAAGCTCATTGACGGTGAACGGAATCCCGAACTGTTCGAACTGGGTTCCGAGTTCGGAGAGACGATCTTGTGATGCCGTAAGCTCCCACTCGGCCTTACCATCTGTAAGGAGAAACGGCATTTTGAGCGGGATACCTGCCCCCTGTATAGAAAACAACAGTAACGGCATCGTCGTTTCGAACTGAATCAGTGCCGTGTTGTCGTGCTGTTGAAGGATATCAAGTTCAGTGACTGCCTCGCTGGCGTCGATTTCAGTCAGAATCGAGGAGAGTTCTTGCGCGGTGACTTCGGCCAGTCCGACACCCGCCTGATCGTCCGCGAGGGCGGCCAGAATGCGAAACTGTGCGTCCGGATAGGCCCGCGAAACGTCGCCGATCCAGACGCCGTCGGGAATGGTGAGCGTGAGGTGTGCTCGTGGCATTGTCGTTCGTCCGAAGATATTCGGTCTGCATCGTAATCAGTATTCCCGAACACGTTCGGGTGAAACGAGTATTCCAAACAATCTAACATAAATCGCTGTCTTGTGAATTCAATGATGTACAGCGGTGCAAGAGAACAGCCTGAGGGGTATTCAGCCGATCAACCGCTCCATTCACTGCCGATATCGTCACTGACATTCTCCCGCCAAATTTTGAATCGCTCTTGGCAGGTGGGAGCTGTCTCGATATGCTCCATGAAGTCGGAGCCTCCATCTCGTAGCGCTGCGCCGCAGAACGGGCAGAAGTCGGGATTATCCCATTCTAGTGAATCGGACGTTGGATGTGTGTGAATCCGCCGGCACACCGATTTCTTCGTACACCATCGGTAAAACTCTGACTGGGTTAGTAATTCCTATGAATTGAATGGGCACCCAGATCTATTCAGTGTGGCACTGGACGCTACCCGACTGATGCCTTCGAATGGTCGTGGATACGGTTGGTCTGACCTCCGTCACTCACTGCTGTTGCTGGGGGTTGAGCGGGCGTAACACACAACACCTCATCATCCGAAACACTCCGTATGACTTCCAATGATGATTCGCGTCGGAAGAACAGCACACAGGAGGTACAACAGACCGGCCATCCACGCATGAACGAACACCGCCGATATGCTGCGCACGCTACCACTGATGAGAGTGATAGGTCCACTCCTCACGCAAGCCGTGATGGGGAACACAGTATGTACGAAGGTCCCGGCAACGGTGATCACAGCGGCGGGATGCACGCTGGCCATGAACAGATGTTTCGTCGCCGGTTCTTCGTCAGCCTCGTGCTGTCGATTCCAGTATTGCTCTACAGCGAAACCCTCCAAGGATTACTCGGATTCTCTATGCCGGCATTCGTGGGTAGCGAGTGGCTTGGCCCTGTCTTCGCAATAATCATCTTCATTTATGGCGGGGTGCCGTTCCTCCAGATGGCGGTTCCCGAGGTCCGTACTCGCGCACCAGGTATGATGACTCTCATCTCACTAGCGATTACTGTCGCATTCGTCTATAGCCTCGCAACAGTCGTTGTTCTCCCAGGAATGAGCTTCTTTTGGGAACTGGTAACGCTCATCGACATCATGCTGCTCGGCCATTGGATCGAAATGCGGAGCGTCCGTCGAGCTTCGAGCGCGCTCACCGAATTGGCGAAATTGATGCCTGATACTGCCGAGCGGATTACTGATGACGGCGAGATTGAAGAGGTGCCAGCCACCGCTCTCCACGAGGGCGATATCGTTCTTGTGCGTCCCGGTGCGAACATCCCTGCTGACGGTGTGGTTGAAGAAGGAGAATCGGCAGTCAACGAGGCGATGATCACCGGTGAATCTCTGCCAGTCGAGAAACGTCCCGGTGACGAGGTCATCGCCGGAGCAATCAATGATGAGGGCAGCCTCCGAGTGCGAGTAAGCGCAACCGGCGACGATACCGCGCTCGCAGGTATCATGCGCTTGATCGAAGACGCGCAATCGAGCAAATCGAACACGCAGATGCTCGCGGATCGAGCGGCGGGCTGGCTCTTCTACGTCGCACTCGCTGCTGCCGTCGTGACCGGTGTTGCGTGGACCATCGTCCAATCATTCGACGTGATGGTGATCGAGCGCGTCGTGACAGTACTCGTGATCGCTTGTCCACATGCGCTTGGATTGGCGATTCCATTAGTGGTTGCTATCAATACCTCGCTCGCGGCCCGCAACGGAATGCTCGTCCGTGATCGGGTCGCCATGGAACAAGCCCGTGAACTTGATGTCGTGGTCTTCGATAAGACGGGGACGCTCACGAAGGGCGAACAGGGTGTCATCGCCGTCGAAACTATCGCGGGAACCGATGAAGATGAAGCACTTGCTCTCACAGCTGCCGTGGAAGGCGACTCTGAACATATGGTTGCTCGGGCGATCCATGAAGCTGCTGAAGAGCGTAGTCTTTCGCCACCGGCTGTGAGCGACTTTGAGGCACTCAAGGGCCGCGGGGTACAGGCAACTGTCGATGGCGAAGCGGTTCACGTTGGCGGACCGAATCTGCTCAGACAACTGGAAATCGATCCACCGTCCGACCTTGCCGCGTTCGCCGAGGACGCAGGTGCGAATGCCCGGTCGGTCGTTTATCTCGTCCGAAACGGCGAGGCTGTCGCAGCGATCTCGCTCGCGGACGTCATTCGTGAGGAGAGCCGTCATGTC
This sequence comes from Halococcus sp., assembly GCA_035690245.1. GTDB lineage: Archaea > Halobacteriota > Halobacteria > Halobacteriales > Halococcaceae > Halococcus. The sequence goes on from DASSKS010000508.1 coordinate 3,354, forward strand.
GTCGATGCACTCCACGACCTCGGTGTCGAGGTAGCGATGCTCACCGGTGATTCGAAAGATGTCGCTCGGTCGGTGGCCAACGAGTTGGGTATCGACACGTATTTTGCGGAAGTGCTTCCGGAGAAAAAGGATGAGAAGATGGCCGAGCTCCAGTCGGAGGGCAAGCTCGTCGCCATGGTTGGTGACGGCATCAATGACGCGCCTGCACTCACCCGTGCGGATGTGGGTATCGCTATCGGCAGCGGCACAGATGTCGCGGTTGAGTCAGCCGATATCGTCCTCGTGCAAAACAACCCCGTCGATATCGTGCGGCTGATCACGCTGAGCCGGAAAAGCTATCGGAAAATGCAGGAAAACATCGTCTGGGCTGCTGGGTACAACGTCTTCGCCATTCCGCTGGCAGCAGGCGTCCTTGCGCCGGTTGGAATAGTGCTTTCACCAGCGGTCGGAGCTGTGTTGATGTCACTCTCGACAGTGATCGTCGCGGTCAATGCACAGTTCCTCCGGCGAGCAGACCTCAGCCTCCCCAGCTTGTCTGGGACGGAGCGGGCTGCACCGCCGACAGAACCGACTCCGGCGAGGTAATGCCGACTGTCGTAGCGCGCGGTGGCCAGATCTTACAACAATACAATGCCAGCACCAGACGACGAGGAAGAACCGACCGTCACCCCCTATGCGGTCAAAGGCGATATCGACTATGACAAGCTCCTTGACCAGTTCGGAGCAGACAGACTCACCGACGAACAAATTGCGAGCTTCCCGGAACCAGTTCATCCGCTCGTGCGGCGCAAGGTCTTCTATGCCGAACGCGACCTGAGTCCATTTCTTGCTGCTGTCAACACAGGCGAATCCCACTCCATCGTGACTGGGCGCGGTCCCTCCGGGCCGATGCACATCGGCCACGTCTTTCCGTTTTACTTCGCCAAACACCTACAGGACCAGACTGACACACTGGTCTATATCCCGTTTTCCGATGAAGAAAAATATTTCCTCAAAGATAACTCAATTGAGGAAATCAGCGACCACACCCGCGAAAACCTGCGGGATTTACTCGCTGTTGGCTTCGACCCCGAGCGGACGCGCATCATCGTCGATACGGCGGACGCAGACGTGATATACCCGCTCGCTGCCGCGTTTGCGAAGGACATCACGCAATCGACCGTCGATGCGACGTATGGCAACCCCGAGAACGTCGGACTCTCGTTCTATCCCGCCGTTCAGGCCGTACACCTCCTCCTCCCCCAACTGGTTGCGGGTCGGCATCCAACGCTCGTGCCAATTGCAGTTGACCAAGATCCACACGTTCGTGTTTGTCGTGACGTTGCAGCTAAACAACGATATCCTGTAGACAAGCCGGGGGCCTTACTCTCAAAATTCCTCCCGAGTCTGCTCGGTCCAGGAAAGATGAGTTCCTCGGACGATACACCCAGCATTCTCCTCACTGACGACCGTGAGACAGTCTTCGAGAAAATCCGTACCTATGCGTATTCCGGTGGTCAATCGAGCGTTGAAGCTCATCGGAAACACGGTGGGAATCCCGAGGTCGATGTCTCATACCAATTCCTGTATTATTTCTTCGGGGAGAGCGACGAACGGGTAGAACGGCTCGCTCGTGAGTACCGAGACGGGTCACTATTGAGTGGCGAACTAAAGGAAATTGCAGCAGAGCAGATCGCGGACTTCCTCGATACACATCAGGAACGGCGAGCGAAATTGAGGCCAGTCGAGGACGAACTGAAACAATATCGCCTGACTGATCGTGAACGCGAGAAAGCTCGGCGTCGGGCTGGATATCCCGATGATTCATTGGCTCAGCTCTAACCGCACGTAACACGATGCTGTACCCGCCGATGGCGCATTCAGTGGCCGACACTGGCGGGGGCTATCCCTCACTGTACTGGCCTGTGACGTCTTCGATGCGCAGTTCCCAGCCCTGAATATCCTGCATGGGTTCGGCTTCCGAGAACAGACTTGGGTACCATGCATTGTCCTCAATCGCGGCGTAGAGTTCGTTCCACTCATCGTCGGCGATCTGGCGAAGCGAACCAGAGGCGATGACGCTCGTCCAAACGTGTTTCGAGGTTACGTCGTAGACGGTAAGACTCGCGCGCTCGGTCTGCTTGGCGAACTGCTCCTTTTTGCTCTGCTCGCCGACGCGCAGGAACACGAAGTAGAGGCTATCCTCGCTGTCGTAGCCGAACGAAACCGGGACCCCATAGCCCTCCCGGCCGTCAGTGAGCGACAGTATGCCTCTGCCCTGCTCACGAAGGAATTCGTCGACCGCCTCGCGGTCCATTTCGATGCCTTCGATCTCCGCGAATTTCTCAGATGCCATCTGTCTTCACTCTCTGGCTTCGCTGGCCACGGTGATAACCTCCGTGCCCTGTTCGGGGCCAACTATTTGCCTGTTCGTCGTGTCGTTTCATTTGTGAACCTCGACGACCTCTCACCGAGAGCGCAATCAGCCCCGAACCCATCACCGATACGCATGAGTTCTCAACAAGCAATTCCGGAGACGGAACCCGACGCAGAAAGCGAGCAGTCGGCACAGCAGCGTCGTCTCGAAGCGAAGCAAACACGAGCGCGTACCGTCGATGATAAGCAATCGGAGTTAGAGTCGACTGAAGGGGAGGTTCATCTCAAAGTGTTCCGATACGACCCGGACGTCGAGGACAAACAAGAGCCGCGATTCGACACGTTTCACGTTCCGTTTGAAGAGGGCATGACCGTCCTCGATGCGCTCATGTACGCCCGTGACCACTTCGACTCCTCGCTCACCTTCCGTCATTCATGTCGAATGGCGGTCTGCGGGAGTGACGGCTTTTTTATCAATGGCCGCCAGCGTCTGGGCTGCCAGACCCAGATTTCAGACCTTGATGAACCCATCCGTGTCGAACCGCTCGCTCATATGCCAGTCATCAAGGACCTCGTCGTGGACATGGAGCAGTTCTACGAGCGAACGGAATCGGTCGAGCCGTATTTCCAGGCGAACGAACTCCCCGAGGGCGAAGAGCAGCGTCAATCGCCTGAAAACCGCGAAAAGATCAAGATGGCTAGTCGATGTATCCAGTGTGGCTGCTGTACTTCGTCGTGTAATATTGCGGCTGGTGACGAACAATATATCGGCCCAGCGGCCATCGTGAAGGGGTATCGGTTTTACATGGACGAACGCGAGGGAGAGGACCTACGGAAACACCGACTTGAAATTCTCGAACGGACACACGGCGTCTGGGGATGCCAAACACAGTTCTCGTGTACGACTGTCTGTCCGAAAGATATTCCAATAACCGAAGAAATTCAGGAAATGAAGCGCGAAAGCATAAAGAACGATATCAAGTTCTGGTGAATATCTAAACTTCTGTAATTGTTCAGGAATAGCACAAACATAACTCCTGATTGACTGATTATGAGTCTGAATTGGCACGCCACTTAGAACTCAATTCGTTGCGGGTGTATGCAGTGAATTCACCGTTCCGAAAGACCGTTACTCTTCCGTTCTCAGCGCTTAGCGTAATCGTTGTCACGACTTCCGGCCGGGCAGATGTATCGAGCGCACTCATATGCCGTGACCCCATCCAATCGGCATATTCGATCCGTTTGTTGTCTTCCTGCTTGTTCGAAC
>DASSKS010000509.1:0-4409 GCA_035690245.1 Halococcus sp.
ACGCCGGGAATCGCGCATCCGCTGGGTCCTTGCCCGCCCCGAAGTACATATCCTGGCCGGCGATCTTCAGCGGGTCCACGAGGTCAAACTCGCGGAGTTTGCCGAGTATCTTCTCGTTGTTGTATCCAAGCGGCGCAGCACCGATGTGACACGTGAAATCCAGCAGGACGTTTCCGTCCACATCGGTGACGAACGGACCGTCTGCCTCGCGGGTGATGTCCCAGACGAACTCGTGTGAGTGCTCGCTCGGCGCGGCGTGTTGCTTGCTGTGTTCGACCCAGCGACTCGCTGCGGTCCCCGAAATCGTTGTCGTATCCGGTTCCGCCTTTTCTCTATCCATATACAAAACACGTGTACACCATAGTCTAAAATCGTTGCGGTTATGTCGGTACTCGAAACGAATCGAGGAGGGAGACAAACCGGAGGTGGGTCTACTCCACCAAATCAGCAAATCATCAGAAGAAAGATGCTACTCTGCCCACCGAGCAACCGATAGACGAGTTGACTGTCACTATTCTCGCTATGCAGAACACTTAATTGGAATCGTACACATTATCTGTGTATGCACGGCGACGAAAACGACGCTCCTGAAGGGCTTGCCTACTCGGCCGACCGGGGGCGTGGCATCCTCACACCGAGCGACCGCGAGTTCCTTCTCGGGCGAAAGACAGACTACACGGAGCACTCGAAAAAACAGAAGCGAAACCGCATCCGCCGTCGCCTACGGAACGCGCTCCTCGATTTCACCATCCTCTTCGAACACTTAGAGGAACGCGACCGGAAGACGGTGTTCAACCCACAGGACGATGCGCGCAATGCGTACACGCAGGGAATCACCGACCTACTGGGATTCCTTCACCTTGGTACGATGGGGTACTACGTTCCGTTCAAGAATATGCTCAGTCAGGGCGTAAGCCGGGCCGAGCAGGAACTGTCCGGGTCCGATTATCGGATGGTCAACGTCGAGTTCAATGTCGATCCCGTTGGTCAAATCGACGTTGATGCGGTTATTGACAAACTCGACACAGGAGATTTCGACGACATCACTGACGAGGAACTACGAGCATTCATGCGTCTTCTCACTGATTCAGATGATTTCTCCGCCACGGAGTTTCGAACAGGGATGAAAGAACAAATGTCGGAATTCGCTGAAAAAATAAATCAAGCGGCGGAGCGGTACGACCAGCGCACAGAGGAATTAAGCGACTGAACTTGTTACGATATTTCGTCACGTTCTACCCACCTCCTTCTGAGCGATATCGATAGACCTCGCACGTGCCATTCATCTGAGTCAACCGAGAAAAGTTACCATAACGTTAATGGTGTACACGGATATCGGTTACAACATGGAGACGGTAAACCCGACTACCGGTGAAGTTGTCGAGTCCTACGACGAGGATGGTACGGGCGATATCGACGATGCCCTCGACCGAGCGGCGAGCACCTTCTCAGAATGGCGAGACGTGCCGCTACGCGAACGCGAGAAATTGATTGAAGCCGCTGGCGATGTTCTCAGAGAGAACGAACGGGAGTATGCAGAACTGATGACGCGCGAGATGGGGAAACCCGTCTCGCAGTCGGTCGCCGAAATACAGAAGTGTCAGTGGCTCTGTGACCACTACGCCCAATACACGAGCCAGTATCTCGAATCGGAGACACATCCCAGTCCACCGGGGACCACCGTCAAGACCGTGTACGACCCTCTCGGACCCGTGCTCGCGGTCATGCCGTGGAACTTCCCGTTTTGGCAAGCACTTCGGTTCGCCATTCCGTATCTGGCTGCGGGCAACGTTGGACTCTTGAAACACGCCTCGAACGTTCCTGGAAGCGCGCTGGCAATCGAAGAAATATTCGAAAAGGCCGGTTTCCCTGATGGAGCGTTTCAGTCCCTGCTGGTCGGTTCCGAGAAAATCGACGACATCCTCGCCGACGAGCGAATCCGTGCAGCGACGCTGACAGGCAGCGGTCCCGCTGGTCGAGCCGTCGCGTCTGCTGCGGGCGAGAATCTCAAGAAAACAGTATTGGAACTCGGCGGGAGCGACCCATACGTCGTTCTTGATGATGCGGATGTGGACGCTGCAGCGGAGACCGGTGCGCGGGCGCGCAACCAGAACGGCGGCCAGTCATGCATTGCCGCAAAGCGCTTCATCGTTCACGAAGCAGTGTATGACGAATTTCTCGACCAACTGGTTGAGGAGTTCGAGGCGCTCACCATCGGCGACCCGATGGACGAGGAGACGGATATCGGCCCGCAGGCCCAAGCCCACCTGATGGAGGAACTCCACCAGCAAGTCGAACAAAGCGTTGACGCCGGTGCGAACGTCGTTATTGGCGGCACACCGCTCGACCGTGACGGTCCGTTCTACCCTCCGACCATCCTGACGGGTATTCCACAGGGCAGTCCAGCTGACACAGAGGAACTGTTCGGGCCGGTCGCGTCGGTGTTTTCGGTCACAGACGAAGACGCGGCCGTTGAGACGGCAAACGACACGGAGTTCGGACTCGGAGCGAGCATCTGGACCGAGGACCGCGACCGAGGCCAGCGTGTTGCCCGCCGTATCGATGCCGGCTGCACGTACATCAACCAGCTCACGAAATCTGATCCGCGAGTTCCTTTCGGCGGAGTGAAGAACTCCGGGTACGGGCGTGAACTCTCGGAAGCCGGTATCAAGGAGTTCGTCAATCGCAAGACCGTCTGGGTCGAGTAACCGTTTCAACTCATGAGCGATCTACAGAACAGTTCAATCCATACCATCAGAACCACCAGGCACCCCAACTGGACCGATTGCTGCACACAGCGCGCGACTCGTTCAGTGTGCGCGACCTCCTTGTCCATTACGAGGACAGTCACGATTTCCTGTCTCCTACGAGAGCGAAATCGGTGCGGGCACGCTTTGACGGTTTGGGAAAAGGCCTGTTATTCACCGCCTAATTCGGTTGCTGTGTCGGGATTTTACTCTCGTCTTGAAACTTGTTCACAAATGTCGAGTCTAAAAGATGATTACGAAGAAACAGTCTCCGTCATCGAGTCAGGACTCTGCTTCTGAACGGGATCGTTCGGTATATCTGATGGCATCGGACTCGGATGACGACGGTCTCTCGATACCGTCCTGTGACCCTTCTGGAACTCTGCTTGAGCCTGACCGAACGACCGAGCAACCTCCAAGAGTTTGTTCGGGCCGAACAGCATGATAATCGCCACCACGATGATGACTAGTTCCAGTCCCCCAGGAACCACAAACAGCGGGACGAATCCGCTCATGCTGCGGCACCGCCGGATGAGGTGGGCTGACCGAGCGCGACGAAGACCGCACCCTTCATGCCCATCGACTCGTGTGGCTCACAGACGTACTTGTAGACGCCCGGCCGGTCGAAGGTGAACTCGAAGGTCGTGCCAGCGTCGCTGACAGGCGCTCCACTGGTGAACGTCCCTTGGTCGGCGACGACGTTGTGGCCACCGCCGCGGCCAGTCCACTCCCACGTAACCGTGGTGTGGGGCGAGACCGCCACCGCGGCGGGACCGAAACCGAAGTCGCCCATGTTGCCCTTCGAACCCACTTGGATGGTGACCGCATCCTTCCCACGCATATCGTGGGTGTGGTCGTAGTTGTCGGTGCCGTCGAACCAGCCCTTGTAGTTCGGCTCGTTCGGGAGCTGTGGACCACTAGGCTGGCGCTGGGCCGCCTTGCTGGTACAGCCGGTGAGACCGGCCGTGCCCACCACGGCCACGATGCCAGCGGCTTTCAGGAAATCCCGTCGAGTCGTGCTCACCGCGCAACCCCTTTCATCTCGGGAGTGTCGATTTCGGTTCGGGTCCGTTCGGCAGCCGTGCTGCGGCGTTCACTCACGAAGAGGTAGGCGAGCAGGCCGATCAACGCGACTTGCACAGTTTTATCGGCCACACCGAGCATGAAGTCGGGCATCCCCATCTGTATCCACGCGGCGATCTGCAGCACGGTGAAGGGGATTCCACCGAGGGAGAGCAGGCGGTAGTCGAACGTGGTGCCCATCAACCCTGCCAGAGTGAGGAATCCCAGTCCCGCGAGCAGGAACGGGATGAAGCTCTGGGTCCAGAACAGGTACAGATGCACACTGCCCGTGATCGCCGCGAGTACCATCGCACTCCACTGGGTGCGGGTGAGGCCGTGGAAGTTCAGTCTGAGTCCGGTCGTGTTCTTTTGGATGTAGTTCGTTATGGTCATGATTGCTCACTTCCCAGTTCTCCATACACCTCCTCACAACATTAATTCGATTGCTGATGTGTTCGTCACGGTATGGAATCCGGTTCACGATATGAACGGCTGTTCGTCCTGTGAACGCAATCACGACAGAACTACTCTCGTTTGCTCGCTTGGCTCACGAGAACGTCGTCGGGTCGATGGGTTCTGACTCGTGCCGATGAGCGTCGT
>DASSKS010000510.1:0-10677 GCA_035690245.1 Halococcus sp.
CATCTCGTGGGGCCACGTCGGAAAGCCGAGCACGTCGTGTTCGATGTAACTCGACTCGGTTCGAAGGGTCTGGTCCTCGTGGCGTGCGCGCTCGAAGTACTCGTAGGTCAACCGCGGAAGACCTTGCGAACGCTCCTTTCGCTCGCGCCACGTCGGCGTCTCGTCGTCCGGCGAAACGATGCCCGTTCCGTCGGCGGCGACCTCCTCACCGCCGTCGCTTCGCTCGTTTCCGGTCTCGGCCGATTCGTTCGTGTCTGTGTTTGGTTCGCTCATGGTTCTAGTGGGGTTCTGCGATGCCCTGCATCCAGACGATACCGATGTGGACGGCTATCAGCGTCGTCACCACGAAGGGTAAGAAGAACACGTGGATGATGTACATCCGCATCAGTGTGGCCTGTCCGAGCGAGAAGCCACCGAAGATGAGTTGGGCGACCCACTGGCCCACGAGGGGAATACTCAAACTCATCTCGACGCCGATCTGGCCCGCCCAGAACGAGAGTTGGTCCCACGGCAACAGATACCCCGAGTAGCCAAAGACCAGCGTCAGGCTGATGAGGACGATGCCGAGAATCCAGTTGAGTTCGCGGGGTTCTTTGTACGCGCCGGTGAAGTACACCCGGAGCATATGGAGGAAGACGGCGGCGGTCATCACCTGTGCCGCCCACCGGTGGATGCTGCGGAGGAAAAAGCCGAAGTTCAAATCGGTCATAATGGATGCGACCGAACAGTACGCCACCGAGGCGTTATCGATGCCACACGTGCCTGCCGCTGCCGCGGGCGAATAATAAAAGCCGAGCAGCGCGCCCGAGATGGCGGCGACGATGTACGCAAGCGTCGAGAAACTCCCGAGCGCATACAGTGGATACCAGTACCAGAACTTGTTGTCCAAGTTGTACTGTTCGGTGTGGCTTTTGGGCATCTGCATATTCACTCGGTAGTAGAGCGTCTCTAAGATTTCGAGATAATCAACGATGCGCAGGCGTGTATCGAACCAAATCAATACAGTGAGATACGTCTCCTCGATGGGCGTGAGGTCCTTTTCTTCCATCCACGCCTCGTGGTCGTGTTCGTCTGCGGGTTCGAGACTCATGTGCTACTGCCTCCACTACTCCCGCTACTGCCCGTGTCTTCGGGTCTGGGCAGTGCAGTGAACTGCTCTTTGACCGGGCTGAATGGGTCATACACCGACTGGTGACACGGACAGTAGACATCGTTCGATGCGCCAAAGCGCGTGCTCTGGGCGGTGGATTTGAAGCCGGGCACACAACAGAAGTGTGTACACTTATCGAGCCACGCGATAAAGCCCTGTTCGGTGCTTTCCTGTACCCATTTTGGGTACTCGGCCTCTTTCGCCAACTCCTCGATTTTCGTGCTTCTGAGCACTTGCACCGGAATAGTCTCGCTCGGCGGGAGGTCCTGTGAGCGCCACGTCGCCATCGCGGGCTTGCCGATGCCTGCCTTGCCGATGCCGTTGCCCCACGTCTCGTAGTCCGAAAAATCACTGACGTTGAGTTTGGCTCCCGGTTCGAGGTCGCCCTGCCAGTCATAGCCCCCGGAGGAGGCAGACAGGAAGAAATTCGACTGGTCGGCGTTGGGTGCGACACCCGAATAGGTTTGGACCCCACAGTACTGAAACCACTCGCTCGAATAGGTGATACCACCAAGTTTCATCTGCGCGACTTTGACCTCTTCGCCGCGGACGGTCTTGGTTTTGACCTCGGGCCACGCACCTTTCAGATACCCATCCGAATCGATTTTGATGGGTATCTGTGGCATCGAACGCGGGGCCGGCCCGGCGATGTTCTCGATGCCGAAATACCGGAGCGTCCCGCCGCCTTTTCCCGTCGAGGAGGTGGTGAGGTTGATGCTCGCCGCGCCCGTCACGCCGAGGGTTCCGAGCGCCGACGCACCGACGACGCCCTTGACGAACCGTCTACGACCGGATTCTTCTGGATAGGTGTCTTCGTCTTCTGGCATTATTCTCTCTTGTAGTAGGGGTGAATCGCTCGTTTCAGGCTCTCCACTCCGCCGCCGATGTGCGTTCCGTCCACGTCCTCTTGGCGGGTGTAAAGGTCTTCCCACTTGCGCCGGCGTTTCTTGACTATCATCACGTCTGGGAGGAACTCCTTGCGATAGAGGAGCAGGACGAACGCGAGGTCGATGAAACTGAGTGCGAGGAGCGCCCCGAGAAACATATTGCCCGTCTCGGTGGTTCCCCAGCCGCTGACCAGCCCGTAGGCAAAGAGCACCGTCAAAACGACCTCCACGACGGTGAGCAAGACCATAGCGATGGCCGCGGCGGTGCTCTCGTGTGCGGGTTCGTACCGATGAATGTCGCCGTAGGTGCTTCCTGAAGAACTCATCTCAGTTGCCCCCCTTTGCGTTGGGTGATTCGCCGTACTTCACGAGGAAGAAGGTATAGACCAACGAAACCACCATCATCAGGAGGGTTGCAATGCCGACGTAGTGTGCCTGAAACGGCACGCCCATCTCCTCGGGGTCTACTTCTTCTTCGCCCCCGCCGCCGCCCGGCGCTTGGCCAGTACTATTGACCACGATGTCGGCAATCATTCCCAACGACTTGTGTGGGTCACACCAGTAATGGTACTTTCCCTTCTTTTGGAAGGTATATGAACTAGTGAACCCGGTGTTCTCGATTGGTTCGTGTCCCTTCCAGTTCGCGCCCTTTGGCTGGCTGCCGACGGCGATGTTATGCCCATCGGATTTCCAGACGAACTTCACTTTCGTGCCGGGAGTGACGTACAGTGGCTCCTCGGTGCCGGGCGTGAACACGAAGTCGCCGCCGGGACCGACCTGTACCGTTTTCGTGGTTCCGCCCGAGGCCGCTTTTCCGCCTGACTTTTTTCCGCCTTTCTTGGCCCCGCTTTTGGCTCCGCCGCCGGAACCGCCCTGTGCGGCGGCAGTGCCAGTAGCGGCAACCGTGCCGCCAGCAGTCGCGCTTGCTGCCAGCAGAAAATCCCGCCTGTTCATGTGTACCACTATTCGACACTGGCTTTGCTTAAGTCCACCGGATATACTGACCGCTACGTGGTGGGTTCTGACTCGTCCGAGTCGCGTTCGCCGGTCGAGTGTTCTTTTTGGTACTCCTCCGGGAGGAAGTCGGGACGTTCTTCGGAGCCGATACCGATTGTACGGAGGCGATTTCTGTATTCCTCAGAACGGAACCGATTCGAGAGCCGCGCGTTCGCCACCTGTACGAACAGCACGAGCGAGAAAAACAGGAAAATCAGCCCGATGACCGGCGCGAAAATCGTTTCGATTGGGAAGAACAGCCACGCGATGATGAGGCCGACACCGGTGAGAAACTGGATGGCGGCCACAGTCTGAAGCATCCAGTTGCCGAGTTCGCCGCCACCCTCTATCGCCTCCGGGTCCGGCAGAAGCTCGCCTTCTGGTGGGTCTGCAACGTCGTAGTCGTCCATCGAACAGAGCGCAACGGTGGGTTTGACGTCTCTGAGTACTGTTCCCTCTCCCTCGACGCTGCCATCGGGATGGACCACGGCGTAGCCCTCGTCAGAGTACGCGAGCACTCCATTCTCGATGCGTTCGAGTCGGGCGAACACCTCGCGCTCTTTGATTTGATTTTTGAGGTCCGCCTCCACTCGGTCTAGAAGTTCCTCGCCGGTGATCCACGAGTCGGCGTCGAAGGCGGCCTCCCATTCTTCGGGCGTCATTTGGGCCATCTCTCGGGGACCGAAATTCTCGAAGTCATACTCCTCCTCGACCTGCTGGCGGAGTTCTGCGGTCGATTCCGCGTTCTCGCCGGACTTGTCCGCACTGCCCGCAGTCGCCCGTTCGGTCCCGTCATCCGCCGATGTGGGCGAGGGGTCGGCCATTAGCGTTCATAAACGATGGATGGGGTTAGGTTTTCCGACCGCCCGTCCATCGAGGTTCGCTACCCTTTAGCGCCGGGCGACGAACTGGAAATCATGGTAGCACTGGCCGATGGGACCATCGCAACCGTCGTTTTGCTGTCGGTCACGGCCAGTTTTCCCTGTCTCCTCTACGGTGCGTGGATTATGATCGACGCCGAAGCGGTGACGTGGGGCGTTCTGACTCATCACTTAAAATTTATTTTCGTCGGGCTTGCGCTCACCACGATTCCCCTCCTGTTTTGGATGCTGCCGCGGCTGGCGGAGCAGCTCGGCGGTGCGTCCGCGCTGCACGCCGTGTTGGGATTACAGGCCTACGCGATGCTCGTCTTTGGATTTACGGGAATCGTGCGCATCTTCCGCGCGAAGTACGAGCACGACCTCTATCACGACTACGACGAGGACGTGTTGCTTGCTGAAATCGGCTCCGACAGGATGAACCACTGGCGGAGTCGTCTGCGCATCGGCGTCTTCGGCTACGTGATTTTCTGGCTACTGGCCTACATCGTGGGTTTCGCGCGGTATGTTCTCAGATACTAGCCGCTCGGTCTCTGACGCAGAAACCGACGGCCCGAAAAGCGGAACCGTCGGCCGATGCCACGCGCAGCAGTGCAGCCCGCGGGCTGCGAGTGACTGTTCGAATCGTGCATAAAAGTAGCCGCCGACCGTTCACCGCGTACGGACTCGAAACAGGATGTAACGGTTCGAAACGAACATTTCCATTACCACTCTGTGCCGCTTGCGAGGTCCACATGGTTGTCGAGTTTCGAGGACGGACAGATGTCTTCGAGCACACAGTCGGCACAGTCCGGATTTCTCGCGGTGCAGGTCGCCCGACCGTGGCTGATGAACAGATGGGTCAACGCTTGCCAGCGTTCTTCAGGGATGAGTTTCATTAGATCTGTCTCGATTTTTTCGGGACGGTCTTCTTCGGTGAGGTCAAACCGTCGGGAGAGCCGCTGAACGTGGGTGTCCACGACGATTCCCTCGACAGTATCGTAGCCGTGCTGGAGGACCACATTTGCAGTCTTTCGGCCCACACCCGGAAGCTCGGTGAGTTCGTCCATCGTGTCCGGGACTTCGCCGCCGTGTTCTTCGACGATGATTTGGGCACTCTCGCGGATGTATCCGGCCTTGCTGTTGTAGTAGGTTATCGAACTCAACTGGTCTGCGAGTTCTTCTTCACTCGCGTTCGCGTACTGTTCGGGCGATTCGTACTGCGAAAACAACTCGTCAGTTGTTTCGTTAACTCGTTCGTCGGTACACTGCGCCGAGAGAACCACCGCAACGAGGAGTTCGAACCGATTCGAGAAGTCGAGTGAGATGGTCGCGTCGGGATATTCAGTACTGAGGCGTTCTATGACCTCGGTGGCTTGTGCCTCGCGCGAATCGAGCGGCGTGCCCATGCGGACGTTCCGACCGAGCGCGGTTTGAGGCGTTCGGTCGGCAGTCGATTGGGTTATTCGCTCCGATACACCTCGCCGCGTCGGTCGTACTCCATCTCGCGGGCGACGGTCTCTGTGGTTTCGGCTCAATCCACGCGCTCGACTAGCCACAGCGCGAGGTCGAGTCCCGCGGTGACGCCGCCCGCAGTGAGCACGTCGCCGTCATCCACGACTCGGGCGTCAACCACATCCGCTCTCGTTTCGCGGAGGTCGGTGAGCGCTCCTCGGTGGGTGGTCGCCGGGCGACCGTCGAGGAGACCCGCTGTGGCCAGAATCATGCCGCCAGTGCAGACCGATGCGAGTACTGTGCCGTTTCGGTGTCGTTTGGCTAGCACGTCCGGGAGGTCGCCCTGTGCTTCGGCCCACGCACCGCGTTCGGCTCTGTCGTTCCAGCCACCACCGGGAACCACGAGCAGGTCGGGGTCTGTGTTGTCGAGCGTTCCATCGGGTTCGACGATGAGACCGTGACGCGCCGTCACTCGTTCGATGGGTTCGAGCGTCCGAAGCGACACCGAGAGGTCTGTTCCGAGCGCGGCGGCGGTTTCGAACACCTCGTAAGGACCGATGACGTCGAGTTCGTCGAATCCCTCGTAGAGGACGATTGCCACGGATTCGATTGAATTCGTCGTATCCATACTATCCAATTGCCTGCTCGGGAGAAAAGCGTTGAGTTGCCCAATCTATTGTATTTGAACATCCCTTGTCATAGAATTCAATGATGACGGCCTCACCTACCACAAATTCTGTCACAAATGAGAACCGCAGGCCACACGCCTCCCCAACCGATTCCTTCGCTCGTTCGCTACGCTCACTTCGCTCAGTCATCCACTGTCAGAGCTTCGCTCTGACAAGCCTGCACTCGCTCCGCTCGTGCAGACCTCGCACGCCGATTCGCGCTCGGTGCTCGTTTCACTCCGTTCACACACGAGCGCGAGCGCGCGCCACCGCCCCCACAAAAACAGATAGATTTCTACCCGACAGAATCTCCTCGATAGAGAGCACCATTCCGGGACGTTTATTCGCGCGTCGGCCACTCAACCCGTATGAAAGCCACCGCGCGCGCACACCCGATTCAAGGTCTCGTCAAATACCACGGAATGCGCGATGCAGAGCGCAGACTCCCCTACCACGACTCAATCAGCGTCTGTACTGCCCCGAGCAACACCACAACTACTGTGGAATTCGACGACACGCTCGATGAGAGTCGGTACGTCATCGACGGCGAGACTGTCGAGGGATGGGGCCGCGAGCGCATCGAAGCGGTCGTCTCGCGCGTGCGCGAACTCTCGGATGTGGATAGCCCAGTGCGCTTTGCGAGCGAAAACGACTTTCCGACAAATGTCGGCTTTGGTTCATCATCATCGGGATTCGCGGCGGCGGCACGAGCACTTTGTGCGGCTGCTGGTCTCGGCCTCTCGCTGCCGGAGATTTCGACGGTCGCGCGGCGCGGGTCGGCGTCGGCTGCGCGGGCGGTCACGGGCGGGTTTTCCGACCTCCGTACTGGCCTGAATGACGACGATTGCCGGTCAGAGCGCATCGAAACCACACTCGAAGACGACCTGCGGATGGTCGGAGCGCTCGTGCCCGCCTACAAAGAAACCGAGGAAGCCCACCGCGAGGCCGCAGCGAGCCATATGTTCGAAGCGCGACTCGCCCATATCCACGGTCAACTCGCCGAAATGCGCGACGCGATTCGAAAGGGGAACCTCGAGCGGACGTTCTCGCTCGCAGAACACGACTCGCTCTCGCTTGCTGCGACCACGATGACCGGCCCTGCCGGGTGGGTTTACTGGCGGCCTGCGACGCTCGAAATTTTTACTACTGTCCGCGAGTTACGCGAGTCGGGGATACCAGTCTATTTCTCGACCGATACGGGCGCGAGTGTTTATATCAACACCACCACCGAACACGTCGAAACGGTCGAAAGCGCAGTCACAGACTGTGGCGTTGAAACCCGCGTCTGGGAGGTTGGCGGTCCCGCGCGTGTACTCGATGAATCCGAAGCGCTGTTCTGAAGCGATTGTTTTGCTGAGCGGTGGCGGTTGGCGCGCGCTCGCGCTCGTGTGTGAGTGAAATCGTTCGAAACGGCTTCGCCGTCTCGTAGCAAGGAAAAAAGTGGGACGGGGACGTTTTTACGTACTGGCCGAAAACCGTTCGGCGACGTGTCGTTACAGTCCATCCTGAGCCTCCTCCGACGCGCGCTTAGACCGGGTGAAAGCCTCTCCGAGCGCGCGGTCACGAGCGGCGTCTGGGTCACGCTCACGAACGTCTTCGACAGGGCGCTCCAACTCGGGATGGTGCTGTTCGTCGCCCGATTGATCGGTCCCGATTCCTACGGCGTGATGGCGCTCGCGCTCGTTGTCATGGGTGCGCTGACCCAGTTCTCTCGCCTCGGTATCGACGCCGCGCTCATCCAGCGCGAGGAGGCGGACGTGGATGCGTATCTCGATACGGCGTGGGTCATGCAAAACGGCAGAAGTGTGCTCGTCGCCGCTGTTCTGTTCGTTATCGCGCCGGTCGTCGCCTCCCCGCTCATCTTCGACAATCCACAACTCACTCCCGTACTCCGGGTGCTTGCGCTCTCGCCGCTGCTGTCTGGCCTCCAGAATCCCGGACTCCTGTATCTCAAAAAGGATCTCCGCTTCGACAAGCAGTTCGCCTATACACTGAGCGGCACTGTGTTTTATGTCATCGTCGCGGTCGGCTACGCGCTCGCTACCCGCTCCGTCTGGGCGCTCGTGTTCGGGCTGATTGCGAGCGATTTCGTGCGACTCGTGGTTTCGTATCTCGTCCACGACTACCGACCGTGGCCCCGTTTCGACCTCGACGGCGCGCGCGAGATGTTCGGCTACGGCAAGTGGATTTTCGCTTCTGGAGTCGTGTTGTTTCTAATCATGCAGGGCGACGACGCCTTCGTGGGCTGGTATCTCGGGACCGCCGTGGTCGGGTTCTACCAACTCGCCTACCGGATTTCGAACGCGCCCGCAACGGAGGTCACCCAGACGATTTCGAGCGTGGTCTTTCCGACCTACGCCAAAATGCAGAGCAACGAGAGACAGCTCCGCGATGGGTTTTTCAAAACTGTGCAACTCACGACGTTCGTTTCCTTTCCCGTCGCGGTCGGGATTGCTGCTATCGCACCCACGTTCGTCTCCGTTTTTCTCACAGAACAGTGGGGACCGATGGTGATTCTCATCCAACTCCTCGCGGCGTGGGGACTGCTGCGTTCGCTCGGTGCGACCACCGGTCCGCTCTTTCAGGCGGTCAATAGACCAGACATCGCCACGAAGGTTCAGTTCGGAAAATTGATTATTATTGCGGTGTTCATCTTTCCGGCAACCGCGCGGTACGGAGCGGTCGGCACGGCGCTCGTCATCATTGGGAACTCGCTCGTGTTTTCCGAACCTCTCTCGACGTATCTCGCGGTTCGCGTCGTTGACGGGAGTTACGTGCGTTTGCTTCGGCTCATCGCCTATCCCGCGCTCGCAAGCGCCGTCATGGGCGTCGCCGTGTTCGGTGTGCATACCGCCAGTGTCGCCTCGGGCGTTTTCGAATTGTTCGTACTGGTCGTGACGGGTATCGTCGTCTATGTCGTGCTCGCGCTCGCGCTCGAACGGTTCTCTGGCTATGACAGTATTCAACTCTGTCGACGAATGGCAAAAACCGTTGTCTCCTCGTGAACTCACGGCGATTTTTACGAGGTGAAAATTAATATACTAATACGTTATATTCACCAATGAACAATGAGAGAACGGGACTATTCACCATCCGAACGCAAAGCGAGTATCGAGCACCGAACGACCAGCCGTCGAACGTACTTGAGAGGAGTCGGCGCGGTTGCAGCACTCGGCATCGGGTCACTCACCACTATCGGCAATGCGGGCGCAGTAGAGCCACTTCCACGGAAACTCACCGCCTGCAGCGCAACCACCAGCCCAACGAACTATTCCCTGTCAGTGAGTGACGCCATCGAACTCGGTGACCTCGCAGAGACCGGTGAGGACCGAATCGAGGGAACCACCGCGAGTGGTATCGTCGGCCCGCGCGCAGACGGCGACAGCGACACCTACCGCTTTGGGGGCGACCTGCTCTCAATCACTGACGAGGAGACCTTCCGGTTCGACATCGACCCCGGCGCAGGGCGGCTTACCATCGCCGCTCTCGGGTCGCCCGTCGAACCGGTTCGGTACGTCTTCAGTGTGGATGGGACACTCCGTGCGGTCGATACCGATACAGAGGACAGCATCCTGTGGTATCTCGGATTCGGCGCAGTCAGTGAAAATCCCGATATTTACGCCTACACCGGCGAGTTCACACAGCTCATCGCCGGGTCGGTCGATGTCGAAGTCACGGACTGACCTATCAAAAAATTCCGGTTACGGACCAACTGGCTGAGAGCACTCAGCCCATCCGGGGAAGGCCGCCGAAGTTCATCATCACCGATTTCGTTTGCGTATATTCTTCGAAGGTCTCCTCTGCGAGTTCGCGGCCAAGTCCCGACTGTTTGTAGCCGCCGTGGGGTACGGGTTCGAAGAGGTCGTTGTAGGTGTTGACCCACACGGTGCCGGCTTCGAGTTCGTCGGCCACGGTGTGTGCGGTTTCCAAGTCCTCGGTCCACACCGCAGAGGCCAGCCCGTACTGGGTGTCGTTAGCCTGTTCGAGCATTTCCTCCTCGTCGTCCCATGTGAGAACCGAAAGCACCGGCCCGAAGACCTCCTCACAGGCCACCGTCTGGTCGTTTTCGACATCCTCGATGATGGTCGGTTCTACGAACGGTGCACCCGCTAAGTCAGAGTCGTCGGGCGCACCGCCACCGTATCGCACCGTCGCGCCCTCTGCTTTTGCGGTATCGACATACGAGAGGACTTCTTCGCGGTGGTCGTGGTCAACGAGTGGCCCGATGTCAGTCCGTCCTTCGAGCGGGTCGCCGACGGTGAGGCCTGCTGTCCGTTCCTCGAACAGCTCCATGAACTCGTCGTAGACATCCTCGTGGAGGAACATTCTGGAGCCAGCGGTACACTGCTCGCCTTGATTGAACCAGATGCTAATGACCGCGCCTTCGACTGCCTTCTCCAAATCGGCGTCGGGATAGATGATGTTTGGGCTTTTGCCGCCGAGTTCGAGCGATACTGGGGTGATTGTCTCGGCGGCGTTTTTCATTACGTACTCGCCTGCCTGTGTCGAACCGGTGAGTGCGGCCTTGTCGATATCCGTGTGAGAGGTGATTGCATCGCCAACCTCGCTTCCCGAACCAGTGACGACGTTCACTGTTCCCGAGGGAAGCACCGAATCAATTATTCCTGTGATTTCGAGCGTCGAGAGCGCCGCGCGCGAGGAGG
>DASSKS010000511.1:0-6201 GCA_035690245.1 Halococcus sp.
GCAGTTCCATCCCGAGTTTCGCTCGCGGCCCGGTCGGGCG
Source organism: Halococcus sp. (assembly GCA_035690245.1). Classification (GTDB taxonomy): domain Archaea; phylum Halobacteriota; class Halobacteria; order Halobacteriales; family Halococcaceae; genus Halococcus. Next base: position 41 of record DASSKS010000511.1, read on the forward strand.
AGTCCCCCGTTCGTGGGCTTTCTCGACGCCGCCATCGCAGAACGCGAACGGACGGTCAACGAGGTCGAAGCCTGATGGTCCAACCGCAAAAATTCATCGAGGAAGCCATCATGGAAATCGAAGGCGAAGTCGGCGATTCCAGTGCAGTTATCGCACTCTCGGGTGGAGTAGACTCATCAGTGACGGCGGCGCTCGCATACAAAGCCCTCGGCGACCGCCTCACACCCATCTATGTCGACACCGGATTGATGCGCAAAGGCGAAACAGAACAGGTCGAGGAGACCTTCTCGTACATGAAGAGTCTGGAAATCGTGGATGCTCACGAGCGCTTTCTCGACGCCCTCTCTGGAGTGACTGACCCCGAAGAAAAACGCCGCGTCGTGGGCGAGCGGTTCATCCGCGAGTTCGAGCGCGAAGCGCGCGCAGCCGACGCCGACTATCTCGTACAAGGGACGATTTATCCAGACCGCATCGAATCCGAAGGAAATATCAAATCTCATCACAACGTCGGCGGCCTGCCCGAAGTCGTGGATTTCGAGGATATCGTCGAACCCGTTCGGGACCTCTACAAGGACGAAGTGAGAGAGGTCGCCCGCGCGCTCGACCTCGACGAACTGGTTGCCGAACGGATGCCCTTTCCGGGACCGGGCCTCGCAGTACGGGTCCTCGGCGAAGTCACTGAGGAGAAACTTCATGTCGCGCGCGAAGCCACCCACATCGTTGAAGAAGAACTCGAAGAATACGACCCGTGGCAGGCACTCGCCGCAGTAATCGGCAAGGCCACTGGTGTGAAGGGCGACAACCGGGTTCACGGCTGGGTGGTCGCCGTTCGGGCAGTCGAATCGCGCGACGGGATGACCGCGCGCGCACAGGAACTCGACTGGGAAACTCTCCAGCGCCTCCAGAGCCGGATTACTGGCTCTTTAGAGAACGTCTCGCGCGTGGTCTACGACGTGACACACAAACCACCAGCGACCATCGAGTACGAATGACGGATGGAATCGCCGTCGTCGCCGGACCCGATTCTGAAGGGTTGGGCGACGCGCTCGAAGCACAGGGAATGACGGTCTCCCGTGTCAATGGCATTGCCGACCTCCCGGCGCTCGAAGACGTGGGCATCGAAAATGCAGACCTGTACGTACTCACCGATGTCGGGCAGGCGACCTCGATTCCGGTGATCGTGGACTTCGTCGAGGAGATTCGTGTCGTGGTCTATTCGCGCGAGTCACTGCCTGAATTCGCCAAGGGACAGGCCGATTTGCTTCTTGACCCCGAACTTCTCGACCCCGAAATCGTTGCCGAAGAACTCACCCAAACGATGAGATAACATCATCGATGCTTTCGTTACCTTCAACGTGGCGTTCATTGTAGGTCTCCATGAACTCACGGGCGATTTCAATGGCGCTGTCGCGGCCTTCGATTCCGTCGTGCAGCGTTTCGACCCCGCCGGGTCCATCCTCACGGATGATGCCGACGCGCCAGAGGTCCCCTTCGCCAGAGACGTTCGTCGCTGGCTGTGCGTGCACTTCGATGTCCTCGCGCCCGTAACGAATCGGCTGCTGTGGGTCGTACTGGCCGGCCTGTTCATCCGAATCCTCGGCCCGCGTCCAGCCATCGGGCAGGTCGTCGCTGTCGGTGCTCATTACTCAACGTTGGGTCCGGTATCCTAAAACTCCTCACCTACCGGAGAGCGGCGGCGAGGTCGGCAAGACGCTCATCACCACCACGACAGAAGGGGATTCCGTGACCCATTCCGAGAACCTCGAAGTCAGGCGCGCGGTCTGCGAGCGACCGGATGCTCTCTTCGACTTCCTCGGTGTCGTAGCTCACGAACCACGACGAAGGAGAGAGTGCGGCGTCGTCCTCGAACACGAGGTCGCCGAGAAACGCCGCAGAGCACTCCTCGCTCACGTAGGCCGTATGACCGGGTGTGTGTCCCGGTGTGTGGTAGGCCGTGAACGTCCCGACCTCTTCGCCGTCTTCGATGGCTGCAATCGTCAACTCTGGCGTATGGACGAATAGCTGTGACATACACTGGAGCGCGCCCTTGTGGTTGCGCCACGCCGGACGGCGCTCGCCAGTAAGCAAGGCTTCGTCTGCCGCGCCCACCCGCACTACTGCATTGAGGTCGGGGAGTCGAGAGAGCGCGCCGGCGTGGTCGAAATCGTAGTGGGTAAGCAAAACGCGCTCTACGTCCGCGACGGCGTGGCCGGTTTCTTTAATCTCCTCCTCGATGGTTTGTGCGTCGAACGGCGTGCCAGCGTCTATGAGCGTAAGCACGTCGTCTTCGACGAGATAGGCGTTCACGCCACGTAGCTCGAACCACCAGATTCCGTCCGCGAGTTGGGTTGCCATATCGGGGCTACGCCAGCGGGCCTAAAAACTTCCGGCGTTCAAAACGGCAATCGCGCGCGCAGGAAACTCGATGCAGTCCGCGAAATCGATGGCCGGGAAATCGAGCGCATTTCATCACGACTGAGTTCGAAGTCGAACACCTGAAGGTTCGCCTCTAAGTGTTCCGGACTCGTGGATTTCGGAATCGTCGAGACGTTTTCCTGTTGAACCAACCACCGGAGAGCGACCTGTGCGGGCGTCCTGTCGTAGCGCGCGCCGATATTTCGCAGAAGGTCATCGGAAACCGCGCCGCCGTGCGCCAACGGACTGTAAGCGGTCAACATGAGGTCGTGGATTTGACAGTAATCTAGAAGAGTGGACTGGTCCCAGAAGGGATGATATTGTACTTGATTCGTGAGAATCGGCGCGTTCGCGTGCTCGCGGGCAGCGTGGAGTCGTTCGAGGCCGAAGTTGCTCACGCCGATGTGTTTTACCACGTCCTCCTCGACCAATGTATCCATCGCGCCGATGGTTTCTTCGAGCGCAGTAGTCGAGTTCGGCTGGTGGATGAGCAGGAGGTCTACGTAGTCGGTGTCGAGCTTTTCGAGGCTCTCGCGTGTGGAATCGAGCACCGAATCGTGGTCGCGGTTCGAGCCGGCGAGTTTCGTGGTCAAAAACAGTTCCTCGCGGTCAATTCCTGATTGGGAAATCGCCCTACCGACCTGCGCTTCGTTGCCGTAGGCTTGGGCGGTGTCGATGTGTCGATAGCCGAGTTCGAGTGCGGTCGCCACGGAGCGTCGGCAGGTCGGACCCTTCATGCGCCACGTTCCGAGGCCGATGGCCGGAATCTCCGTACTCTGAACGGTGACGTACTCCATGCTCGGAGATGGGTCGGGGGGCGTATAACTCCCATCGTTGCCGAAACGGCTACATCGCCCGCGTCCGTGGTTTCTGTGTGCTCGACCAGTATCCAGACCTCGACCCCGCTGACGGCGAAGTCCTGACCGAAGAACTGTACGTGAGCGACGACGTGCTCGTCAAGGCGTTCGCACTCGGTTCTGGAGGACGTATCGAACCCCACGAACACAATAATTCAACAAACGTCTTTCACGTTCTTCGTGGAACGGTCGTCGTGACCCGAGACGACGACGAGGAGACGGTCTCTGCGCCAGGCGTCGTCCTCAACGAGCGCGGGGCGGTCCACGGCGCGCGAAACGAGAGCGAGGATACGGCGCTGCTCACTGCGAGTCTCTGTCCACTGCCATCGTGAACGCGGGCGACAAAACCGGTGGAAACGAATCAGGGAGTAGCGCTTAGTCGCTATCTTCGTCGGACTCGTTTTCGATGCCGACGATTTCGCCGGTCTGCCGGCGGACATCGACTTCTTTATCTGGTCCGTTTCGTTTTCTCACTTCGACCTCGTAGACGACGATTCCGTTCTCGCGTTCAAGTTCGACGTTTCGCACCGTTCCGCCGACCCTCGCCGTTGCAATGCGTCCGGCCTCCTGTTCGGTGATTCCTCCCTGCCCGGATTTCGGTGGCGTATCCGCCGTTTCGCCATCGTCATCTCTGTCATCATCGGAGTCGTCCTGATCCTCATCAGACGAATCGTCCTCATCGTCCTCGAATGCGTCATCCCCATCCGGCTGGTCGTCATCGTCGTCCGGTTCGTCTCCGTCATCTTCATCGTCTTCGTTGACATCGCCGGGACCTTCGTCGTTCGGTCCCTCGTCGTCGTTGTCGTAGTCATCATCGTCGTCGCGGTCGTTACGGTCGTCATCGTCGCCCGGGTCGTGGTCGTTGTCCTCTGGGTCGTGGTCTCTGCCGTCGGCCATCGCCGTTCCGATGAGACCGGGAACGGCGAGTGTTGCTCCGGCGACAGCCGAAAGCCGGAGAAACCGGCGTCGGTCGTGGTCTTCTCTCTGTTCTTCTGGTTCGGTTCGGGGTTGGTCTCGTTCGTCCATTGGTTCTCCACAGCCGCGCGGGCTGCACCCCTCGATTGTGGCGCGGGTGAAATAACGATAGCAGACGCTATCGCCTGATTTCGCCGGATTAAGCCGAATTCGACCGGCAGTAGTGCCAATCTCATAGGATTATCACCGCATACTTACAGTCGGTGCGGTTGTTCGATACACCTGATGAAAAGCGAGGCTCGTTCCCGACGGAGAGAGTCACTGTGAGACGGCGCGCACTCCGTTCGTTGCTGCTCGCCGTGGTGATGGTGGTCTGTGTCGTCGGTATGGGAAGCGCCACACAGCCGTCCGGGTTGGGCGCACCTGACCGTGCTGGAACCCAACAGCACGCAGCGAACACAGCCCAACAGAAAATCCGAATCACTGTGCTCCAGAACGGGTCGGGACTCGTCACCGTCCACTATCGAATCTCGCTCACCGAAACGAACGAACGGGCTGCCTTCGAGCGACTTCGGGCGAACATCACGGCGAATCCAGCATGGTACCGAACGCGCTTTGGCACACGGATGCATCGAGTCGTCCAGAGCGCACAGGTTGCGACGGGCCGGCGGATGGCGATAGCGAACCTCACTATCAACGCGACGCACCACGAAAACACGGGCATCGTCACGTACTCGTTCGTCTGGACGCATATTGCGGCGACTGACGGGAACCGTCTTCGCGTTGGCGACGCGCTCGCGGGCTTCTATCTCGAAAACGGAACGCAGTTGGTCATCGCGTGGCCCGACGGGTATGAACCGACGACTGTCAGACCCGCACCTGACGAACGCCAAATGAGTTCCGTACAGTGGAACGCACCGACCACGTTCGCCGCGAACGAACCGTTCGTCGAACTCGCTCCCGTGTCTTCCAGTCCGAACGATTCGAATCCGGTCGGTGGGTCGGGCGCATCCGGCGGCACAGACAACACAGCCGATTCCACTCCGACACTGCTGATTGTCCTCGTCGTCGTGTTCGGAGCACTCGGTGTCGTGGCGTGGATAGCATACCGACGCCGGCGAGACGAGAGGGACCAGACAATAGACGAACAAGCCGTCGAGAGGAGCGATGTGGACAGCGGTGACACCGGAGCACCCCCAACGGCGACCGATGAATCGAAAGCAGACCTGTTGAGCAACGAAGAACGAGTCGTTCGGGTGCTCGAACGCGCGGGTGGCAGAGCCAAACAACAGCACGTCGTCGAGGAACTCGGCTGGACCGAAGCGAAGACCAGCCAAGTCGTAAAAAGACTCCGCGAGGAGGGTACTATCGATGGATTTCGACTCGGTCGTGAGAACGTCTTGACAATTCCAGAGGACGATGAAGACCACACAGACTGACAACGAATGGGGAGGTTCTCGATATTCGCGCAGTTTGGCGAACAGCGGGAGTGAGTATATATCGAACACCGTTCAAAGACGGGTGATGGCCCGGTCTCGAATCAGAACAGGTCTTTTCATCCTGCTCTGGATTTGTCTGTTCACCGGGGCGGTGGCGGTAAACACCGCGGGTGGACCGCCGGCCCAACTGGATGACGCGAACGTATCAGTGACCCAAAGCCCCGGCACACAGTTCACCGGTGCGGTCGCCACCGAAGGTGTTGCCCTCGAAAACGAACTGCACCGGCGGACAGTGCGGATTTCACTTGCGCGGGCACGAACACCCGATATGAAGGCAACCGTCATCACCGAGAATGAAGCAGCGCTCGACACCCAGTTGGACTCGCTCGAAGCGCGCTCTGCACGACTCGTCTATGCGCTGCGGACGGGCCGAATCGAACAAGACCGCTATCGGGCCGAAGCAGCCGTCATCGACGCCGAAGCCCGCGGAATCGAGCACCGAATCGACCTGCTCCGCGAGGCGGCCACGCGGCTT
>DASSKS010000512.1:0-3404 GCA_035690245.1 Halococcus sp.
CTTAAACGTGTCGTTTCGTCCCTCCGGTAGTCAGTCGCCGTATGCCTCGGCCTCCTCCTCGTGGTGTAATTCGCCCGCACGTTGATAGAGAGCGTGACGCTCGTGATGAATCCCCTCGTTGACGCGAACGTCGTGCTGCCGGATTTGCCGGAGCATATGCCTAAGCATCGAGATTTTGGCCGCCATCTCGTCGTCCGTGAGCGAATGAACGGAGATAGCGGCGAGCGCGTCGGTTGCGTCGTTGAACGATTCGGCGAGGTCGTCCGCCTGCTCTTTTTTCTCGTCCAACTCGTCCATCCGCGCTTCGACTTCTTCAAGCGTCATATCGTCGGCGTTCATTGGCCTGCCTCCTCAATGAAGCACCCACGACAGAGCGCGGCGTAATTCGTCCACGGTTCGTCTGCGACATCGTGAACGAATCCGTGAAAGACGTTGCTGGGGCTTTCACACCGTCCGCACCGTTCATCACTCCATTTCTCGTTATCGCCGTCCGCTTTGGTTTTCGTCGTTGTCATAGTCGGGTTCTCGGGGACGTTTCCCTTACTTCTTAGTGATGCCCTTTAGCACTTAAGAATTTCGTATCGGCTCTGGTGTTTTCATATACTCTATTAAATCACCCTTTACGGACTGTTCCGGGGTCTCTGCACGGTGTGTTAGCGGATTCTGGAATTGTTCGATTTATAATAGTTCAATCGCAAACGGGCTGAGAACGCTATTTCGCACGTCTCGTGGAAAAAGAGATTCGCCGTTTCACCGGGTAACCGAGCGGTTCTGAAGGGTATGAGCGACCGACCGGGCGAGCATTCCCGGCTTATTCCAATATTTCTTCTACCCGGTCCATCTTGTCGGGGCTGATTCCTAGCTGGCTGATGGTTTCCATAGCCGACGCGCCGGGGTTGTTCGCCTCGAAGCGTTCGATGCGCTCGGCGAATGTTTCGGTATCGTCTTCGTCGCTGGCGTCGTCGGGTTCCGATTCGTCGGCGTCCGTTTCGGCGAGTTCGACGTGAATACCGTCAATATCCGGGATTTCCCCGGTCACGAACGCAACCCGGTGAGCGTGTTTGCACCAATTTGCTCGCTGGCCGTCCGGGCACGTACACGACCCGTCCGAAACGTTCACCGTATAGGTTGAACCCGATTCACTGAAAACCGTATATTCGCCGGGGTTGCTGGTCGTTTCGACGTGATAGAAGCCGTCGAGAGCGCGATTGACGCGCTTTGCGACCGCCGAAGGGTCGCGGGTGTGTGCCGATACATCGTCGCCGTTTACGGTTTTCGCTGTCATAGTCGGATTCGGGCCTTTTGCCCTTACCCATGCTTGGAGACATTACCACTTAAGAGTTTCGTATTGACTCTGGTAATTTCACTTTGCTCTAATGGATTGGCCTTTACGGGTTGTTCCGGCGTCTCCGTGCGGTGTATTGGCGGGTTGTGAAACTATCCGATTCATAATAGTCCATCCTCAAAGCCGCTGAGAACGCTATCTCGCGCGGCTCGTGGAAAAAGAGATTTGGCGGTTCGCCGGTTGTGCGAACGGTTCTTCGGGGTTTGAACGACCGAACGCTCCCGGTCTATTCTAGGCCATCCAGAAGCCCATTCACCGTTTCGAGTTCGTTCGTGAGCGATTCTCGTTCGTCCTCTAGTCGCGCTCGCACGTCAGTGAGCGTTTCTTCGTAGTCACCGAGCGGTTGGCCGGGTGTGGGACATCCTGACTCGGTAATCTGAATTGCCACCCGGCGGCGGTGTTTGCAGTTCTGCGCGCCGTTATACTTCGTGTCCGGGCAGTCACATCCGTCGTCGTGGTCCAAAATGACCGTGTACCGTTCACCGCTTTCGCTATGCACGTCGTACATCCCGATACAGATGCCGTCCGGGTCGGTCTGCGGGATAACGACCATGCTCTCGTTACGAGCGCGCACAGCGCGCCGCTCTCGCGCTGTGAGAGCGTCCATGTCGATTTCTTCGGAATCGGTGCGAACGTCGAGGGCCGCGTCGTTTCCTGTCATAGTCGGATACGGGCCTTTCGCCCTTACCTATGCTTGGAGACACTACCACTTAAGAGTTCCGTATCGGGATTCCCAAATCCGTCTTCGGAAGATTTAAATAGAAAGGGGCATGGTTATAGTGTATGGGTGAGCGTTTGATACGTTAGCCCTCGAATAGCGAGGTCGGCTAGCGCTCCTATCCGAATCGTTTTTCCTCACGGATGGTGTTAGGATGACATGCAGGGATGAGTGATCTGCGCAAGGTTTGGATGGTAGAGGAGTACGGCTGTTTCTGTGGGGCGAAAAATCGAACGACGGCAGCGAATTCGCTGGTTCTCTCGCTGACCAGTATTCATTTCTTACGCAGACCACTCTTCCCTGCATAGTGGGCCAACCAACGTTACCTTTTTGTCATGGGTTTCGTCGGGGTTCCCACTATCACTAACTCACTTTCACTAGCAACGCGCTCCGAATCCGTGAATCTGGCGAGGTCGTCGCTCGCCGCTCACCGAACGCCTGCTCGCCGCCGAATTTCAGCGGGGGTGCGTGTCAATTTCCGGGTAATCGAGCCGTCCGACCCATTCACGCCTGTTGGTCGGTCGGTCGCCGGAGACCCGGAGCGAACCTTTCACACCGCATGAAAGGCATTTGTAAAATTCTTCCCAGTTCCGGCTACTGGGTGCTGTCTAGTCAAAGTATGAGCAGTTCTTGGTTTGGTATGGATGAACCTCCAAGAACTGCTCACAGAGACCGTGGAAACGCCCTCTATTGAGTGTTGGGACGACGAGAGCACCGCGAGCGCCCTCAGAGCACTCGCGGTGCGACTTCATTCGACGGGAGTTTCGCTGCGAGAGACAGCTGCGGCGCTCGAAAGTATCGGTGTCAAACGGTCGCATCAAGCGATCTTTCAGTGGGTTCACCGCGTTGGCGAAGAAGCTCCCGACCCGCCGACGGCGAAGCCGTCGCGGGTCGCGGTTGACGAGACTGCAATCAAGATTGGCCGTGAACAATTCTGGCTCTACGCTGCTCTCGATGTGGATTCGAAGCTGCTGCTCGGCGTGCGGGTCTCGCGCTGGCGGGGCACGCGGCCCGCCAGCGCGTTCCTCTCCGAACTGAAAGAATGTCACGACCTTTCTGAGACGGAGTTTCTGGTTGATGGCATGGGCTATCCGACCGCCCTTGCACAGACCGATCTCGGCGGTCACCTCGACTATCACACGCGAAATCTGATCGAGAGATGGTTCCAAACGCTGAAAATGCGCGTCAAACGCTTCCATAACATATGGATGGGCGGCAGAGCCAGCGTGCAGCGCTGGCTCGCCGCATTTGCCTTCTACTACAACTATCAGCGGCCAAATCAAGCACTCGATAACCGCACCCCGGTTGAGGTGGTGAAGAATTCCTGACTAGACAGTACCG
>DASSKS010000513.1:0-4687 GCA_035690245.1 Halococcus sp.
TGAGCACTGATCCAGAAGGACTCGACGCAGTGACGCTCGAAATCGTGCGCAATCAACTCGAAGGTGTTGCCGAGGAGATGGGTGAGGTCCTCATCACGAGCGCGTACTCACCGAATATCAAGGAGCGACAGGACTGCTCGACCGCGCTGTTCGATTCGACTGGGCGACTCGTTGCACAGGCCGAACACATTCCAGTCCATCTCGGCGCGATGCCAAGCGCCGTGGATACCGTGCTCGAATACGACCCCGAACCCGGCGACGTGTTCGTGCTCAACGACCCCTTTGCAGGCGGCACACACCTCCCGGATGTGACGATGGTCTCGTCGATTTCCTCCGATGAGAGCGAAAAAGATGGCGAAATCGTCGGCTATGCCGTTTCACGCGCCCATCACGCCGATGTCGGTGGCATGACGCCCGGCAGTATGCCGGCGGGTGCGCGCGAAATCTATCAGGAAGGGCTTCGATTGCCCCCCACGCGCCTCGTCAGGAATGGTGACATCGATACAACGGTGATGGAACTCATCCTTTCGAACGTCCGCAACCCACGCGAGCGCCGCGCGGACCTGCGCGCACAGCTCGCAGCCAACGAACGCGGCGGTGAGCGTCTCGGCGCGCTGCTCACGGAGTACAGCCACGACCGACTCCTCGAATCGTTCGACGCGGTTATCGACTACTCGCGCGAGCGAATCGAAAGCGAACTCATGGACCTGCCTGACGGCACGTGGGAAGCGAACGACGTGCTCGAAGGCGACGGCGTGACCGACGACCAAATTCCAATCGAGACAACTATCGAACTCGACGGCGGAACGGTAACGGTCGATTTCACGGGGACAGCAAATCAGGTTGCGGGCAACCTGAACGCGCCGCTCGCAGTGGCGAAAAGCGCCGTGTATTTCGTCATCCGGTGTGTGACCGACCCAGAAATTCCGCCGAATCAGGGGTGTTATGACCCGATTTCGGTCCACGCACCGGAGGGGTCGCTATTGAATCCCGACTCGCCTGCTGCGGTCGTCGGCGGGAACGTCGAGACGAGTCAACGAGTAACCGATGTGACCTTCGCTGCACTTTTCGAAGCCGCACCCGAAGTCGTGCCGGCCGGCGGACAGGGCACGATGAATAACCTCACCATCGGCAGTCGAAGCGGCGAGTTCAGCTACTACGAAACCATCGGTGGGGGGTTCGGTGGGCGTCCCGACGCGGATGGAATGGACGGCGTCCAAGTGGGGATGACGAACACGCTGAACACGCCAGTCGAAGCACTCGAAGCTGCCTATCCACTTTCCGTCGAGCGCTATGCTCTCCGTCCGGGAAGCGGCGGGCGCGGGCGCTATCGCGGCGGGTTGGGAATCGAGCGAGTCGTGACGGTCGACACTGATGCAACCGTCTCCTTGCTCACTGAACGCCGCCGCGTCGCACCGCGTGGAATCGCGGGCGGTTCGGATGGCGCGACAGGCCAAAACCTGATCGACGGCGAGGAAGTAGGTGCAAAGACGACCCGAGAGGTCGAAGCAGGGACGACAGTGACCGTTCGGACACCGGGCGGCGGCGGTCACGGCAATCCCGCAGAGCGCGACCCCGCGCTCGAAGAACGCGACCGTCTTGACGGGAAAGTCGTCGAAACGGTCGTCGATGCTGTTCGAGAGGACTAGCACCGAGAACGTCCCACGAGCTATTTTCGGAGAACTCCGTTCGTTTCACCTTCGAGTTGCGAGGGTTCGGGCGAGACTGCATCTGCTTTCGCTGTCTCGACAGGCGGGCAAACGACTTTCATCTCTCTTTGGTATGTATGCGTATGTTCACCGAACTAGCGACGGATTTGTTCGTGCTCTCGGAGCCATTGTCGTTTTATGGCTTCGAAATCGGCCGGAACATGGTCGTCGTCCGACTCCCGAACGGTGACTTGTTCGTGAACTCCCCCGCGAGATTGACAAGGGAGCGCATCGAAGTGCTCGAAACTCTCGGAACAGTTAGATACGTAACGCCATCGAGCAAACTGCACGGCCATTCATACATGGAGGACTACAAGCGAGGCTTCCCAGACGTTGAACTATTCGCTGCCCCCGGTCTCGGCCGCCGCCGAACTGATCTCTCGTTCGACGGCTTACTCGGCAGTGTGCCGGACCCGCGCTGGGCGGCCGTCATCGACCAAACGGCGTTTCTCGGCCACTGGTGGCTGACCGAAATCGAGTTCTTCCACCGCCCGAGCAAGACGCTGATTCTGGGTGATATCTGCTACAACATCGGGCCGGATGCGCCGTTGAAGACGCGGCTGGCTGCGCGTCTCGTGGGTATGTACGGCGAGATGACCGTGCCGCTCGACATCCGACACACGATGAAAAACGAGGCCGCGGCGCGTCGGTCCGTCGAGCGACTTCTCGATTGGGAGTTTGAGCGCGTGGTCGTCGGACACGGCCAAATCACAGACCACAACGCGAAATGTCGGATCCGTGCGGCGTTCGACTGGCTCCGCTAGTCGTCGGCCACGATAGGCTGGCGAACCGGGCGGTCCGTTTCCTCGCCCTCGATGTCATACGGGTACTCGCCGGTGACACAGCCCATACAGAGGTCCGTTCGAGAGGTGTCGAGCGCGTCGGCAATCGAATCCGGCGAGAGATACGCGAGGCTGTCGGCACCGACCATTTCTCTGACTTCCTCGGTTGTCTTGCCGGCGGCAATCAGTTCCTCGCGGCTTGCCATGTCGATGCCCATGTAGCAGGGTGCGGCGATTGGTGGCGAGCCAATTCGAAGATGGACCTCCGCCGCGCCGACATCCCGGAGGAGTTCGACCAGTTGGGTGGAAGTCGTCCCCCGAACGATTGAATCATCGATGAGCGTGACAGTTCTGTTTTCGACGGTCGATTTGATGGGATTTAACTTGAGGCGAACCGCGCGCTCGCGTTCGTCTTGGGTGGGCATGATGAACGTCCGGCCTACATAGCGATTTTTCATCAATCCCTCGGCGAACTCGACGCTGCCGCCGGCTTCGTGGGCGGCTTCTGCATACCCCGAAGCGAACGCACGCCCCGAGTCGGGCACCGGCATCACGACATCGGTGTCGATGCCGTTTTCGGCCCAGAGTTTGCGCCCGAGTTCGCGGCGCACCTCATAGACCAACTCGCCGTCAATGGTCGAGTCAGGTCTGGCAAAATAGACGTGTTCGAAAAAACAGTGAGCAGTGTGGTCCGGTTCCGTGAGTCGGTAGCTCTCGTAGCCACCGCCATCTGGTTCGAGCACCACGAGTTCACCCGGTCGTACGTCCCGAACGAGTTCGCCGTCGAGCGCGTCGATAGCCGCGCTCTCGGAGGCAATCACGTACCCGTCTTCGAGTTTGCCGAGACACAGCGGTCGGTTGCCCTGTGGGTCGCGGAGTCCGAGCACGCGGTCGTCGTGCATGATGGTGAGTGAGTACGAGCCGTGGATTTTGCCCATCGTGCGCTCGACTGCTTCGACGAGACCGCCGTCGAGGAGGTTGCGCGCGAGGTCGTGGGCGATGACTTCGGTATCGCCATCGGAGGTGAAGGCGTGTCCCAGTCCGGCGAGTTCTTCACGGAGTTTCCCGGCGTTGATGAGGTTCCCATTATGGGAGAGTCCCAACGACCCGCTCTTGAAGGATACCGAAAAGGGTTGGGCACACGAGGTATCGATGCTTCCCGCCGTCGGATACCGGACGTGTCCGATACCATTGGAACCGTTGAGGGCTTCGATGTCTTCAGGGTCGAACGCATCCCCCACAAGCCCCATCTCGACGTGGGAATGCTGTTGAAAGCCGTCGTGAGTGATAATTCCGGCGGATTCCTGACCCCGGTGCTGGAGGGCATAGAGGGCGTAGTAGAGTGGGCGAGCGGCGGCGCGCTCAGTGAGTGAGATACCGACGACGCCACACTTTTCGTGCATCTACTCGCCGGCCTTTTCCTGCCACGCATAGTCGCGTCGTTTCGCGGATTTGCCGAACCCGCACGACGCACACACCTTCTTTTTCACGTGATAGGAGGCGTTTCCGCAGCGTCGGCATTTCACGTGGATGGTTTTATTCTTCTTTCCTTGGCTCGGCGTACCTGACCCGGTCATGGCGTTATCGAAACCACGTTGTCGCCGCGGATAATCGTTGTGCTCTCGACCGTCTCGCCCTCGGGTTCTGTGGCGTCTCCCCCGGTGGGTTCGAGCACCACGTTCAGGTGCTGGTCGTAGCCTCCTAACTCCCCGGTGTAGGTCGCGCCGTCTTTCAATCGGACAGTGACCGACTCCCCGAGCGTCGCTTCGAGTACGTCAAGCGGGCGTCCACTCATGGGCGTACTCACTGTGTTTCCCTCTTAAGGGTACTGGCCGAGTCGCGTACTTTTTTGCTACGTTGCTGTTACGGGAAATCCGTTCATCTCCGGGTGTGGCGGTTGGCGCGCGGGAGTGCGCCGAAGGCGCACGACTCGTGCGAGGGATGAGCGAACGGAGTGAGCGAATCGGTTGGGGAGGGCGTGGCCTGCGGTTCTCGTTTGAATCAGGATTTCTTTTAGACGAACCGGCTACTGTCACTAGAACTAGATTCTGCATAGAAATTGTTGTCATTGAGTTTCGTGCCGAAGTACATTCAAATACGTCCGATAGACAGTATCACACCTCGACAGCGAACGTATCACCCACCTCAATACGCTCTGTGAACGCAGCGAGCAGTCCTGCGAGCGAATCGAGGTCA
>DASSKS010000514.1:0-3364 GCA_035690245.1 Halococcus sp.
GCGAAGAAAAAGAGCGCTATCGCTTCTTCGACGACCCACACAACGACGGCGAACACGCCATCTTGGGCAATACTGAAGTCCTCAATGCGTTCGTGGATGATTTGCGTTCGATTGCGGCCCGGCGCGGGAAAGAAGAGAAAATCATCTGGCTCGCCGGACCGACGGCAACCGGGAAATCTGAACTCAAGCGGTGTCTCGTCAACGGACTGCGGGAGTTCTCGAAGACCGATGCGGGAAGGCGCTATACCGTCGAGTGGAACGTCGCCGGCATCGGGCAGAATCCCGGCCTGACCTACGGCGGCGAGTACAGAGACGACGAGGACGACTGGTATCAAAGCCCCGTCCAGTCCCATCCCCTCACCGTGTTCCCGCCGGAGGTACGCGCGGAGATTATCGAGGAACTCAACGCGCGGCGTGACGACCACATCCCGGTGGTGGCGGAAGGCCGTCTCGACCCCTTTTGCCGGGAGGCATACGACTACTTGGAGGAACAGTACCGCCGGGAGGGCGTTCGTGACCTCTTTTCTGCCGTTACGGACCGGCGACACCTCCGGGTGAAAAATTACGTGGTGGATGTCGGGCAGGGCATCGGCATTTTGCACTCAGAAGACGACGGGAGTCCGAAAGAACGCCTCGTCGGGTCGTGGATGGCCGGGATGGTGCGCGAACTCGATTCGCGCGGGCGCAAAAATCCGCAGGCGTTTTCCTACGATGGGGTACTCTCGCAGGGCAATGGGCTGTTGACGATTGTCGAGGACGCCGCCCAGCACGCAGACCTGCTTCGAAAACTCCTGAATGTTCCCGATGAGCAATCAGTCAAACTGGACAAAGGCATCGGGATGGACGTGGATACCCAGTTAATCATCATCTCGAATCCCGATTTGGAGGCCCAGTTGAACCAGCACGCAGAGCGCAACGACCGCGACCCACTGAAGGCACTGAAGCGCCGCCTCGACAGGCGGGAGTTCATTTATCTCACGAACCTCTCGCTCGAAGCCGAACTCATCCGGCGCGAACTCACGAACGAAACGGGTGTGTGGCACGCAGACACCTACGAGGAGATAACGGCAAAAATCAGCGAGCCAATCACGATGGACGTGCGCGAGGAAACGAACACGACCGAAATCGAACTCGCACCCCACGCCGTGGCGGCGGCGGCACTGTACAGTGTAGTCACGCGCCTCGACCGCGAGGACCTTCCCGCCGGCTTGGACCTCGTGGATAAAGCGCTCCTGTTCGACCAAGGCTATCTCCAAAGCGGCGACGAGCGCCGCGAAATCGAGGACTTCGAGTTCGCAGAGGAGAACATGGATGGTGAGGCTGGTATCCCCGTCACCTACACGCGGGACGTGCTCGCAGACCTCCTGTATGCAGACCGCGAGCGCCACCATCCTGACCTCGATGTGGAGAACGTCATCACGCCACAGGACGTGCTCAACGCGATGGCCGCGGGGCTTGCAGAGGCCCCCGTCTTCTCGACCACCGAACGCGGCGAGTTCGAGAGTCGCGTCGTACAGGTGAAAAATCAGGTGTTCGAGCGCCAGCGCGAGGACGTGCTCGAAGCGATGATGCGCGACAACCGTGTCGATGGATCCACTGTCGAGGAGTACGTCGAACACGTCTATGCGTGGGCTGCGGACGAACAGGTCGAAAACGACCGCGGCGAGCGAGAGGACCCCGACCCGCTCGTGATGAAGGTCTTCGAAACCGAACACTTGGGGAGATTTGGGCCGGAGAGCTACGACGGCAACGACCCCTCGCCGGCAGTGCGCCAGTTCCGCACCGCGAGAATCATCACCGCGCTCAACAAGCACGCATGGCACAACCGCGACGAGGAGTTCCGCGCGAGCGACGTCAGACTCTCACAGATACCGGTCATCAGTTCAGTACTGGGAAGTTACGACTGGGAGGATATTCGTCGTACCTACGAGGATTTCGACCCACGCCAATGGCAGGACCCTCCTAGCGGGACCGAGACAGCGACGCTCAAGGAGAAAACCATCGAGAACATGGTCGAGCTGTTCAGCTACAGCGAGGCGTCTGCCGAGTTGGCGAGCCGACACGTTATGGGACAGGTGAGCTACCGATGGGACTGAGAGACGACCTCGAACGCTATCGAGAAGTGGGCGAAGAGCGCCGCGAGGATTTGGCCGAGTTCATTCAGTACGGTGACCTCGGCGGCAGCCGTCCCGATTCGGTGCGCATCCCCGTCAAAATCATCGACCTCCCTGGATTCGAGTACGACCGGCGCGATGCGGGTGGAGTCGGACAGGGCGACGGCGGGACGCCGGATGCGGGCCAGCCGGTGGGTCAGCCACAGCCGGGTGACGAAGACGGCGAGGCCGGCGAGGAGGGCGGCGAACACGAGTACTACGAGATGGACCCCGAGGAGTTCGCCCAAGAACTCGACGAACGGTTGGGTCTCGACCTCGAACCCAAAGGAAAACAGGTCATCGAAGAAGTCGAGGGCGAGTTCACCGATGTGAGTCGCACCGGCCCAAACAGTACGCTCGATTTCGAGCGGATGTTCAAAGAGGGATTGAAGCGAAAGCTAGCGATGGATTTCGACCGCGAGTACGTGCGCGAAGCACTCAAGGTCGATGGCTGGGGACCGGCGGCGGTCTTCGAGTGGGCACGCGCGAAGCACTTGCCTGTGTCGCACGCATGGCTCGAAGAGGCCTATGCAGGATTGACGGCCACAGAGCGGACGACGTGGACGAGCATCGAGGAGATGGAACGAAACGTCGAGGAGACGGATACCGCCGGTCGCATCAGGAGAGAGGGTATCGACCACGTTCCCTTCCGCCGGGAGGACGAGCGCTATCGCTATCCAGAAATCATCGAAGAACACGAGAAAAACGTGGTTGTGGTGAATATTCGAGACGTTTCGGGGTCGATGCGCGAGCAAAAACGCGAACTCGTCGAGCGCACCTTCACTCCATTAGATTGGTATCTGACAGGAAAATACGACCACGCGGAGTTCGTTTACATCGCCCACGATGCGGATGCATGGCGCGTCGAGCGCGAGGACTTCTTCGGGATTCGTTCCGGCGGCGGCACCAAAATCTCCTCGGCGTATGAACTCACGAAAGCGATTCTCGACGAGGAGTACCCGTGGGCCGAGTGGAATCGATACGTGTTCGCTGCGGGCGATTCGGAGAACTCATCCAACGATACCGAAGAGCGCGTCATCCCGCTGATGGAGGAGATTCCAGCGAATCTCCACGCCTACGTCGAGACCCAGCCATCGGGAAACGCCATCAACGCGACCCACGCAGAGGAGGTCGAACACCACTTTCTCGGCAGCGAGAACGTCGCGGTCGCCTACGTTTCTCACCCCGAGGACGTGGTCGATGCCATCTAC
>DASSKS010000515.1:0-2374 GCA_035690245.1 Halococcus sp.
AAACGGCGAAGCCGTTTCGAACGACTTCGCTCGTTCGCGGTACAATCGCTAGATTTTCCGCAACCGCCACCGCACCGACCGCTGAAGCCCTCGGCTACTCGTTTCACTCGCAGCCTCGCCCTTCATCCGCCAGGAGAGCAAGCTCTCCTGAGCCACTGCGTTCGCGGAGCGAACGCAGGACGCCAGGAACCGCCCCGCCACCGCCGCTACCGCCACCGCTTCGCGCCGTTTATCCCCAACCCGTTCGACCCAACCAGCATGACCGACGGGGAACACGAAGAACTCATCGACGCGCTCCGGGAGGCAGACGCCATCGAATTCGGCGAGTTCGAACTCTCTCACGGCGGGACGAGCGAGTACTACATCGACAAATACCGCTTCGAAACCGACCCACACTGCCTCTCGCTCATTGCCAACGCCTTCGCAACGCGCCTCGACGGCGAAAAACTCGCCGGCGTCGCGCTCGGGGCCGTCCCGCTCGTGGCAGTCACGAGTGTCGAAACTGACTCGCCCTATGTCATCGCCAGAAAACAAAAAAAGGAGTACGGGACCGGCAATCGCATCGAGGGCCATCTGGAGGAAGGCGAGTCGGTCGTCGTTCTCGAAGACATCGCCACCACCGGCCAGAGCGCACTCGATGCCGTTCGCGCACTCCGTGACGCAGGAGCAATCGTCGAGCGCGTGCTCGTCGTCGTTGACCGCGAGGAAGGCGCGCGCGAAACGCTCACGGAGGAGAACGTTGAACTCGACGCGCTGGTGAGTGCTTCAGAATTGCTCACGGACCGTCCCGCGAACGCGGAAGAAAACCCTTAACCGGGTACTCTCCGCAAATTCGACCACATGGGTCTCGGCGAGACGCTGGCGGCGTATTTCGAACTCGACGAACACGATACCGACCTGCGAACCGAAATCGTCGCCGGGGTGACGACCTTCCTCACGATGTCGTACATCGTCGTGGTCAATCCCGCTATTCTGGCGACCGCCATCTCGATTCCGGGCCGCACCGAGGCCCAAACCGTCGAGATGATTGCGGTCGTGACGCTCATCTCCGCCGCAACCGCCACGCTCGTGATGGCGCTGTACGCCAAACGACCGTTCGCACAGGCCCCCGGACTCGGTCTCAACGCCTTTTTCGCCTTCACTGTGGTCCTCGGTCTGGGAGTGCCGTGGCAGACCGCCCTCGCCGCCGTGGTGGTCGAGGGAGTCGTGTTCATGGCCTTGACTGTCGTCGGCGCGCGCGAGTACATCATCAACCTCTTTCCCGAACCAGTAAAGTTCGCCGTCGGCACGGGCATCGGTCTCTATCTCGCTATCATCGGACTGGAAGCGATGCGCGTCATCGCGGGTGACGCGGCCACGTTCGTCCAGTTCAACCCCGTCTTCGCTTCTGACCCGGTAGCCATCATTTCGGTGCTCGGACTGTTTTTCACCTTCTTGCTCTACGTTCGCGGTGTCAGAGGCTCGATAGTCATCGGAATCATTACGACAGCTATTGCGGGCTACGTCGCCTCCCTGCTCGGCTATCACGCCTTCCCGGCGGGCCAAGCACCAGAAGGGACCACCCTCGCACAGGCATCGCTGACCACGGGGACACAGTTTCAGTACACGGCGGCTGGCTACGACATCACGCCGCTCATCGGAGCCTTTTTGAAGGGACTCTCTAACGTTGACGCGCTCACCTTCTCGCTCATCGTCTTCACGTTCTTCTTCGTGGATTTCTTCGATACGGCGGGCACTCTGACTGGGGTGGGCCAGATTGCGGGCTTTCTCGACGAGGATGGGAACTTCCCCGATATGGACGAACCGCTGATGGCAGACGCAATCGGCACCACAGTAGGAGGGATTCTCGGGACGTCGACAGTCACGACCTACATCGAAAGCGCGACGGGTGTCGAGGAAGGTGGCCGGACGGGAATGACCGCTCTCGTGGTTGGGATACTCTTTCTCGTCTCGCTCGCGGTCGTTCCACTCGCGGCGACGATTCCGCTCTATGCCTCTCACATCGCGCTCGTGGTGGTCGCCGTGTTGATGCTTCAAAATGTCGCCGACGTTCGCTGGGACGACATGACCCACGCCGTACCTGCGGGACTCACCATCCTCGTGATGCCGTTCACCTACTCGATTGCCTACGGCATCGCCGCCGGCATCATCGCCTATCCCATCGTGAAGGCCGCAAGCGGCGAGTGGCGCACCATTTCGGTCGGGCAGTGGGTGCTCGCGGGCGCGTTCGTCTGTTATTTCTTCGTCCGCACGAGCGGACTTCTCGCCGGTCAGGTGTAACCGGAATCGCAATCAACGGATGGGTCGTCCTCTGGGTATGGACGGTCTCCCCCCACGGCGCTGGCTTCTTCGAGGGATTCTCGCGCTCGTCGTG
>DASSKS010000516.1:0-3000 GCA_035690245.1 Halococcus sp.
AGTGAGCGAATCGGCTGGGGAGGCGTGTGGCCTGCGGTATTTGTGGTCCGTGATTCGTTTCTGATTGGTAGTACTGTCAATGTCAGTCAAAGAACGGAGAATCACGCGGAATAATGTCTTGTGGATACTTTGGTTTGATAGCCTCTGAAAGCGTATTTGACTGAGGTGCCTTGATTGTCTTTGTCTCTCCATCCTCTGACGGAATTTCGTGTTCTACTATCTCTCCCAAGTCAAGTTCCTGTTCAGCAATTTCAAATTCATCATGATCTTCGCTGCTTTGCTGTGTCTCGTCAATCATCTCCAAAGTCAGCCGTATGGTGCATTTCTCGATTTCTGCTGCTACTAACTCATCTGAGAAATATCTGAATGGATAGCGTCTATCCTCACCATTTCCTGATAGCATTTTAACCGTTCCTTTGAACTCCTTTATATCACAAAATCCGGGAATGGATTTGCTTCCGTCCTCAATCGCACTGAGCGGGCTCAGTCCAGGTTTTACGCTTACTGGTCCAGTATCACTGATGATCTCACTTTTCAGGTCGACATATCGGATAGTGCCTCTGCCCATATTTCCCAGATTTATGTATATAGTATCTTCTTCGGCAGTTATTCGACGAGGAAGCGCTATCTGAGACTCAAATTCCTGTTCCATTAATTCAGTTTGCCGATCTAAAACATTGTATTGTTGGAAATAGAGCACGATAAGTGCCAGTGAAAGTAGACCTGATGTAACAATTGAAGCGGCTTGAAGACCTGCATTGCCGTAGATATCGAATAATATGGGTGGTGCTGCTATCACGAGAACGGCGGCCGCTACGACAAAATGTGTTTTATACCTGAACCAGTCCATGCGAGTTATCTGAGACTCGGTGACGTTAAGCTTTGAGTGTAGTTGTTCGTGATTCCTCTCACTGGACGACGAACATCCGGCCCGGCAGGTATCGCACCCGTCACAACGCCTAAGTTCACCGGGCGCAGTGAGTCAGGTATGCGACGCGCTACACCCACGCAGGCCCAAGGTATGAGCCACGGGTGTGGCGGTGACCGCGCGGACACAAAACGCATGGCGGTTGGTTCGCGGCGGGCGTAGCGCTCCCGTCGCGGGCCGTTTTCGATGCACTGACTCACGAGTACCAACACGACACCAATGACACCACACATCGACCTCGACGGCGTGTTTCCTGCGATGGTCACGCCATTTGCATCGGACGACAGCATCGACTTCGACGGACTCCGCGCGGAAGCACGCCGGTTAGAACAAGCAGGTGTTGACGGACTCGTTCCCGTCGGCACAACCGGCGAAAGCGCGACACTCAGCCACGACGAACACGTTTCGGTCGTCGAAACCGTAGTAGAAACGGTTTCGATACCCGTCATCGCTGGTGCCGGCTCGAACGCGACCCACGAAGCGCTCGAACTCGCAGAGCGTACGCGCGCGGCGGGCGCAGATGCGTTACTGCTGATTTCGCCGTACTACAACAAGCCGGAACCCGCGGGGATGGAAACCCACTACCGAGAAATTGCCGACGCTATCGACCTGCCTCAAATCGTTTACAACGTCCCCGGACGCACAGGCCGAACAGTTGAAATCGACACCGCAGTCGCCCTCGCAGACCACGAGAACATTGCAGGGTATAAGTCCGCGAGCGGCGACCTCGGCCGAGTGAGCAAACTCGTAGAGCGCACGCGCGAGGCGGATTTCGCAGTGCTCTCGGGCGAGGATGCGCTCACGCTTCCCCTGCTCGCTGCGGGCGGGCGCGGCACCATCAGCGTCGCCGGAAACGTCGAACCCGAGCGCGTGAGCGAGATGGTTCATGCGGCACTCGACGGTGATTTCGAGACCGCGCGCGAACGCCACCACGAACTCGGGCCGCTCTTTCGGGCGTTGTTCTGGGAGACCAATCCCATTCCGTTGAAGGAGGCGCTGTCGATTCGCGGGCACACGAGTCCACGGATGCGCTCGCCGCTCTCGCGGCTTTCGTCCGACCATCGCGCCGCGCTCGAAGAAATCCTTCAGGACCTCACAGAACCTGCCTCACTGGAGGCCGAACAGTGACGGCAATCGGGGTCACGGGCGCGACGGGTACGATGGGCCGCGAAGTCCTGACGGCGGCCACAGAACGCGATGACGTGACGGTGGCCTTTGCAGTGAACCGCGACCCCGAAGATGAACCCGTTGCAGGCCACCAAGTGCAGACCGTGGCCGACCTTCCCGGACTCCTCGCCGAACACCGTCCCGAGGTCGTGGTCGATTTCACTGGTCCCGATTCGACAGTTGAGTACGCCGCGGCCTGTGCGGAGGCGGGCGTCGGGTTCGTCACGGGAACCACCGGATTCTCCGAAGACGAACGCACGGCACTCCGCGACGCCGCCGAAACGATTCCCCTGCTGTGGGCGACGAACTTCTCGCGTGGCATTCACGCACTCCAAACGGCACTCGCCAAATCGGTTGGGGCACTTCCCGAGTACGACATCGAACTGACTGAAACCCATCACAACCGCAAACGCGACGCACCGAGCGGAACCGCAAAAACGCTGCTCGATGGAATCGACGAGGCGAGCGAACGAGAATCTGAACGGACATACGGCCGCGAGGGCGAACAGCCACGCCAGACAGACGAAATCGGCGTTCATGTCCGACGAGCGGGCGGGATTCGAGGAGAACACGAAGTCATGTTCGCAGGCAATGACGAAGTGCTCACGTTCACCCACCGCGCCGAAAGTCGAAGGGTCTTCGCAACGGGCGCGCTCGATGCAGCCGTCTGGCTCGCCGGTCGTGAACCCGGCTGGTATGCGTTCGAGGAGGTGGTGTCGTGAGCCTGCAAACCGATGTCGAAGCACTCTGGCAGCGCACAGAAGACGGATTGACGGCGAGCCAAGCCGGTTCGGACGAACGGGAGACACTCGATGAATTTCTCGACGCGCTCGAAACCGGCGAGGTGCGTGCCGCCGAAAAGCGCGACGAGTGGGAAGCTAACGAGTGGGTCAAACAGTGCGTTC
>DASSKS010000517.1:0-7697 GCA_035690245.1 Halococcus sp.
GGTGGTGCGACAACATGAAAGATCGGGATACCACGGTACTCGACAGAAGAACGTTCACGACGGCACTCGGGACGGGTGCCGCCGCTGCCCTCGCGGGTTGTTCGACGGGAATCCTCAGTACGGGGAAATCGAGCGGCGTAGCGACGCTTGAGGCGGCCGGGTGGGGTGAAGGGGTCGAGCGTGAAATCGTCACCGGCATCATGCGCGACTACGACCGGTCCCACGAGAACACACGTGTTTCGTATCGGGGTATTCCTGGAAACTACGAAAGCACGATGAAGACGCTGTTCGCGGGTGGCACCGAACCGGACGTGTTCTACCTCGCCGGGGAGCGATGCGTTCCGTACATGAAAAACGACGCGCTACTGGACCTCACCCCGTACATAGAAGACGCACGGAACTACGACACCGACGACCTCCTCGACAACCTCCTTTCGGTGTTTCAGTACGAAGGCGGCATCTATGGAATTCCGAAGGACTTCACCTCCATTGGACTCTACTACAACGAATCTCACTTGGAGAAAGCGGGCGTGTCCGGGTCGCTCGAAACGTGGGACGATCTGCGCTCTGCGCTCGAACGTATCAAAGCGAGAACCCCCGTGGAGTACCCGATGGCGTTCAATTCACAACCGCGACAGACGGTGTTTCCCTTCATCTTCTTGAACGGCGGACGGGTACTCACCGATGACCAGACGGAGTGTGTCATCGGGTCGAAGGAGGCCGTCGAGGCACTCGAATTCGTCGTCGGCCTGCACGACGACGGGCTTGCGGGGCTGTACAGCGACGAAATCAGCGTCTCGTGGGAGGGACCGGCGTTGGGGGAAGGCCTCACCTCAACCGCGATGTCGGGTGCGTGGGTCGTCCCGACCCTCCGGGAGGAGTACGGGAAGACCTACGAGTCGATTAAAATGGTCGAGCGGATGCCGCTTCCGCCGGGCGGCGAGCAGACGACCATGCTGCTGACGACCGCGTGGGCACCCTCGGCCACGCCGGACAGCGAGAAAGCGGCTGCCGAACTCATCAAAGCACTCACCAGCAAGCAAGGGATGTGGCAGTGGGCGAAAACTGGAATTGCGCTTCCGGCACGGCAATCGTTGCTCGACAAACCGTACTACGAAAATCATCCGATACTCACCAACTTAGCGGAGTTCGCAGAGGGCGGAACACCGTTCAATTTCGGGCTGCATCACACACGAATCACGAACACGATCCTCTCGGAAGTCGAGGGTGCGCTTACCGGCGTGAAATCGGCGGACGCCGCACTGAAATCGGCTGAACGACTCATCAACAACAACATCCTCTAACCATGCCAAACACGACACTCACCGGCGTGACGAAACGCTTCGAAAGCGGCGGCGACAGCGTCGTTGCCGTCGATGACGTATCAATCGATATCGAAGACGGCGAGTTCATCGTTCTCGTCGGACCCTCTGGGTGTGGGAAGTCCACGACGCTTCGGCTCATCGCCGGTCTCGAAACCGTTTCTGACGGAGAGGTCCACATCGGCGAGCGCGTCGTCAACGATGTCAAACCGAAAGACAGGGACATCGCAATGGTGTTTCAGAACTACGCGCTCTACCCACAGCGCACAGTCCGAGGGAATATGTCGTTTGGGCTGCGGATGACGACCGATCTTTCAAAAGGGGAAATCGACGAACGGGTCGAAGAGGCCGCCGAGATGCTCTCGATAACGGACCTTCTCAACAGAAAACCGGCGGCGCTTTCGGGCGGCCAGCAACAGCGTGTCGCGCTCGGGCGGGCAATCGTGCGCGACCCGCAGGTGTTCTTGATGGACGAACCCCTTTCGAATCTCGATGCGAAACTTCGAACGCAGATGCGAACCGAACTCCAAGAACTCCATCAACAACTCGGTACCGCCACAGTCTATGTAACCCACGACCAGACGGAGGCGATGACGATGGGCGACCGCATCGCCGTGCTCAATCACGGCGAACTCCAGCAGGTCGGCACGCCCTTGGAGTGTTATTACGACCCGGCGAATCGATTTGTAGCTGGCTTCATCGGTAGCCCCTCGATGAACTTCCTCAATGGGGAGTTCACCGGAGACGCAATCGACATGGGTGCGTTCACGTATCCACTCACGGACGAGCAACGAGCGGCGGTCGAAGCCGACAGCAGTGGCGACGAAATCGTCTTCGGGGTTCGCCCGGAGGACATCGAACTCACAGACCAAGATGGGCCACGAACCGTCGAAATGCGCGTCAGCGTCGTTGAACCGATGGGTAGTGAGAACGTCCTTCATCTCGAACGCGAGAACGTTGAGATGACGGCGACGGTGACGGGCGACCACGTCGTGGGCGGCGGGGACACCGTTCGTGTTCGATTCCCATCCGATCGTATCCATGCGTTTGATTGGGGGTCTGGAAACACACTCTTTAATCGCGAACGAAGCGAGGAGGCCCCGCCGGGAATCATCGCAAACGGGGGTGAGCCGTAATGGCCACGGGAGACGGACGCGCGGAGGGTTCTGGATTCGGCCGGGTGTGGTCTCCCCTTCGAGATGCGCTGTCGAACGTCGGTTCCAACGAGCGGGACGACCTCGCAGGATTCCTCCTCATCCTCCCGAACCTCGTGGTGTTCACCTTGTTCTTGCTTGGTCCCGTGGTGTTCGCGTTCTATCTCGCCTTTTTGGACTGGAACCTGTTCGCCGGAACAGGCGAATGGGCGTGGACTACCGTTTTTGGACTCCGGCTTCCGGTCGAGAACTTCATCGAAATACTGACGCCGTGGCCGTGGGAGCACAACTGGGCCGCACTCAGAAACCCATCGTACAATCTCTGGTGGTTCGCGGTGGGAAATACGTTCATCTACGTGCTTATCGTCATCCCGACACAGATAATCGGGGCGTTCTTTCTCGCCTTGGCGCTCGATTCACGGATACGCGGCAAGAAGGCGTTCCGCGCGGCGTACTTCATGCCGGTCATGTTGAGTTCTGCGGCCAGCGGCGTCATCTGGCGGTGGCTGCTCGCGTCGAACGGCGTGGTCAACGAGTTCCTTAGACCGCTCGGACTCGCCCACCCATGGGCGAACGACCCACAGACCGCGCTGTTCGCGCTGGTGCTCATCGGCGTCTGGGGCGGTATCGGGTTCAACATGATATTCTATCTCGCCGGCCTGCAAGGCATTCCAGAGGAGCTATACGAAGCCGCGCGCATCGACGGCGCGAGCGGGTGGGACAGGGTCAAAGAGGTGACGTGGCCGAACCTCCGAAACACGCACTTCTTCGTCATCGTGCTCTCGATTATCGGGACATTCCAGGTGTTCGGTATCGCGCTCGTCTTCGCAAAGGGCGGGCCGTATCACGCGACGACGACGATGGTCGTCTATATCTACCAGATGGCGTTCCAATACAGCAATTACGGAAAGGGGGCCGCGATGGCGTTTCTCCTGTTTGCCCTGCTGTTCGTGTTCAGCTACTACCAGTACAGCCTCCGTGACCAACAGGAGGTGGAGTACTGATGAGCCGCTCGAACTACGACTATCCGGGCTACGAGCGCTCCGGAACGACCTACTGGACGAAAACGACGCTCCTCTACGTGGGTGTCATCGTCGGTGCGCTCCTCTGGTCGCTTCCGTTCTGGTGGGTCATTGCGACATCCATCACAGCCGATCCGAGCACGACATCCGTTGCGCTTCTCCCGTCTGACCTCACATTCGAAAACTTCGCGTCGCTGTTCGAGAACCAACCTGTCGGGCAGTGGTTCCTCAACACGATAATCTTCGCGGGGGCAGTCACCGCGTTCTGTCTCGTCTTCGATAGTCTCGCCGGTTACGCGCTGGCGAAGGTCGATTTCCTCGGGAGGGAGAAGTTCTTTATCCTGTTCGTTGCGACGATGATGATTCCGGGAATGGTGACGCTGATTCCGGTCTATGTCTTCCTCTCGAAACTCGGCTGGGTGAACACCTATCAGGGACTCATCGCACCGCTCATCGCCAGTCCGCTCGGTATCTTCCTCCTCCGCCAGCACTTCAAGAGCATGCCGTCGGCGCTCGGGGAGGCGGCAGAAATCGATGGCTGCAACCAGTTCCAGACGTTGTACAAGGTGTACCTGCCGTTGGCGAAACCAGCGCTCGCCACGCTCGGTATATATACGTTCATCACGACGTGGAACAACTTCGAGTGGCCACTCATCATCATGAGCGATAGGTCGATGTATACACTCCCGGTCGCGCTGTTCGCGGTGCGAAACCAGTATTTCACGGAGTGGGGTCTCGTCATGGCCGCTGCCGTCGTTATCGTAATGCCGGTCATCGTGGTGTTCCTTGCCGCACAGCGGTATTTCATCCAAGGCATGACGCTTTCGGGGATGAAAGGCTAATTCGAACGCTACCGTGCGTACACCGCGCGCACCGCTTCGGAACCGTCGCCGAATAGCTCCTCGAACCCGACCGTCTCAGAGACGGCGAACACGGCAGGACCGAGGACGACGAACGCCGGGGGAACGATACTAGAGAGAATCAGTACACCGCCGAACCACGCGAGGTGGAGCACGGTGTATCCGGGTTCCTCGACGAGGCTGTATGCGGCGCGTCCCATAGCTTCTCGAAAGTCGGGACGGGCGGATTCCGCAGAGCGCATTCGGATGCTGGCCGCGCGGAACTCCCAGCCGAGGACGATGACGACGACATAGAGGCTGACGAGCGTCCAGAGCAGCACGAGCGCGGACCCGGTCGTGGACCCGAGAATGCGATAGACAAAGCTTCCGGCCACAATGACGAGGAGTGAGAGACTGTACGGCACTCCTGCAACGAGGTTTGCCCGCCACGTGTCGGTAAATAATCGAACGCGCTCGCGTTCACTGATGACCTCACCCCTCGATTCAGCAGTAATAATCGAAATCCACGTCTCAACGAGTGCGAGAAGCGATGCGCCGATGGTGAATAGTGGGATGGAAGCGAGAACGAAGAGCACGCTTGACCACCCGACGGTGAGGGCTTCGGTGTAGCAGACACGACCGACAGCGCGAACCACAGTCCCGAGTTGAATCTGTCCATCAGCCATTGGCTCAAATGTTAGAAAAGATGTGTATATGTTGTTCGAGCGAGGGTGCTGAGATTTCTGAACCGAAGATAGACAAATGGATTCGCATACATGGTCGTCTTTTGTGGTCTTGTGAGCCGGTTTAGTGAAGCTCCGGCAGATATGCCCCGTTCGCTTCAATAAGCTCTTCGGTCATCGCATGAACCTCCAGGAGTGTGAGCATTGCGGCGGTAAGCGTGTCTAGCTCGACGGCCCGATAGGGCGCTTCGCGGTCGGTATCGAGTGTGGCTTCGACGGTGAGTTCACGAACGCTCGTGTGCGCGAAGTATTCATCAGCGACCGCCATCGATACTCCGATAACAGCGACCGAAACGGCAAGTATCGAGGTGAATAGGTCCCGTTTCCTACAGAGCGTAGAGAGCACACCCTACCGCCGTGCTTCGTCCGCCAACTCGACGAACGTTCGAGCTGCCTCGTCTGGATCACCTGCGGGCATGAACTCGCCGCTTACGCAGCCCTCGTAGTCGAGGTCAGCGACGGCCGCGAAGATCCGTTCGTAGTCAAGTTCGCCCGTCCCCGGTTCGTGGCGGCCGGGGTTGTCCGCGGCGTGGATGTGCCCAATGTGTTCGATCTGTCGGGTGAGCCGCCGGATAACATCGCCGTCGGTTATCTGTTGGTGGTAGATATCGAATAACAGCTTCACGTTCGGGCTGTCGACGGCGTCCACGACAGCGACGCCCGCGTCTGTCGTGGGCAGAAAATACCCCGGGTGATCGACCCGTGTGTTCAGCGGTTCGACTACGACCACCACGTCGCGTGCCTCGGCGACCGGTGCGACCGCCCGGAGCGCGTCCACAACGGCGGTCCGTTGGGTCGCATCGTCGAGCGTGTCGTCGTTCTGGCCGACGGTGACGACGAGCGTGTTACAACCGAGGTCAGCGGCGGCCACAATCGAGCGCTCGACGTCGGCGACTGCCCGGTCGTGACTGTTGGGATCCGCCAGCGCTGGCGCGTCGGGGTCCATGATCGTGCGGCCCGCACCGGCCGCGAGCGTTCCGTAGATTTCTACGTCGTGTTCGTCGGCAGCCGTGCTGAGCGAATCGAGATCGGTCGACTCCCAATCGAAGAACTCGACGCCATCCGCACCCGCAGCACTCGCTCGTTCGATGCCCTCGACCACGGAGCCGCCGAACACGGCCGGGACGGTGATACCGACATCGAACATCATCGAACCTCGATTGGCGTGTCGGTTTCGAGCGATTCGTTCACTGCGAGGGTCAGTTCGAACGACCGGAGCGCGTCGGCATACGGCGACCGCGGCTGGTCGGAATCGCCCGCCCGCACGGCGTCGAGGAAGTCGTCCAATTCCTTGCGGAATGCGTCGTTCTCGCCTCGGTAGTCGGTCCAGCGAACGTCCACCTGGTTTTCGTGGTGGACTTCCTCGCCGTCGAGCTGTCCGCGGAGAACACCGTTGTCGAAATCAAGGTCGAGATAGGCGTTCTCCCCGATGACCGTCAGGCCGACATCGTTTTCGGGACTCGCCGAGGAGGCGCTGACGTGGCTAACGGTCCCGTTCGCGTGTCGAATCGAGGCCGTCGTGCTGTCGGCAAAGTCGATTGACTCTGTGACGACGGTCTGCCCGCCGACGGCGCTCACCCATTCCGCGTCGCCGGCGAACCCCCGCACGAGATCGTAGATATGAATCGCCTGTTCGACGACCTGTCCGCCCGAACTGGCCTTCTCGCGCCACCACGCCGCTCCGGGGAGACCTCCGAACCAGCGACCATCCGCGAGCGCGACCGTCCGGTCGCTGAGCAGTTCTTCGGCACGTTCTGCAATGTCGGTGTAGCGGTTCATGTGTCCGACCTGAGTGACGATACCCGCCTCCTCGACCGCCTCACGCACCTCCCGAGCGTACTCGACCGAAAGACCGAGCGGTTTCTCCACGAACAGGTCCACATCATGCTCGGCCGCTAGTAGCTCTTGGTTCGTGTGTGCGAACGGCGGAAGACAGACGAACACTGCGTCGAAATCCGCCTCCGCGAACATCCTCTCGTGGTCGGTGAAGACGGCTGCATCCCATGGGCTGGCCACCTCGCGGGCGCGGTCCTCGTCAATGTCACAGACCGCGACAACGGCCGCGTCGTCCGTCGCTTCGATCCGTTCGAGGTGTACCGAAGCTATACCGCCCACACCGACGAATGCCAGTTCGAGAGTCATCGACAGTATCGACCGGGCGGTGGCTCATAAATATACTCCCGTCTGTGGTGGGTGATGCGGCATACTGAAGTAACCGCACTGAAATCTTCGGCTCAGAATCGCTCCCGCTCGCTTAGATCGGGTTCACATCCGAAAGAGACATCACTGTCATCGGGTGAGCTGCCTGCTGGCCCGAGTGAACAGAAATTCGGCGTTTGGATTTCTCCAAACCATCTATTCGCTTAGGGTCTGAAGATAGGACAGTGTGTTGTCACTATAGTAGATGCCTGTGATCTATCTCGATAGGGTAATTCCGTGAGAAATATATATCATAAACGACTCTTGGCAAGTTCAGATGGGTGTCATGACTTTGTTGCAGTCTGCAACAAACCATGTGGCTATTTACAGGGGTGATACGGGGCTAAACCGATGAGAACATTTGATAATTCAACATATTCCCAACCATTGTAAGCGGTAAATTGGCCGCCATTGAGTA
>DASSKS010000518.1:0-3167 GCA_035690245.1 Halococcus sp.
CGTGGGACAAAGCCGTGAGCAGTGAGCCGTGGGACCTGATGCTCACGCTCGGGTTCGAGTATCCCCCGACGGACCCATCAGGTCTCGTCGCGGACCTGTACGCAGAGCAGGGGAACTTCAACCTCTATGGCTACACGCCGAGCAAGGACATAGAGGCGATGCGCCAGAAGGCAAAAACGGCCTCCTCGCGCGATGCGGCCAAAAACACCATTCAGGAGATGTTCTCGCTCGTCGCCGACGAGCAGGCATCGGTGTTCGAGAGCAATTACTACGGCTACCGGGGCTTTCGCAAGAAGGTACAAGGCCTTCCAGAGAGTCCCCTGAAGAACTACTGGGTGAACGGCACGAAAGAGACGTGGGACCTGTACTACTACGACCAGTAGGGTCCGACTGACTGTTCACCGACTCACGATATCTACCACTGAACGGATGATACTTTGATACAATGGGAATGAAATGGTATGTGGTGCGGCGGCTGGCGTGGGCCGTCGTCGTCACGTGGATAGTGCTGTCGCTCGTCTTCGGTGGGCTGATGCTATCGCCGAATCCGAACATCCAGCGAGCGACGATGCGGTGTGGGATGCAGACAGGAGACGTCCAGCAGTGTCGGCAGGATATTAGACAACAGCACGGACTTGACAAGCCGATAACCGAACGGTATGTGGATTACGTCCTCAATATGTACGTCGGTAACTGGGGCTTTTCACAGACCAGAAATCAACCAGTGTGGGACGCGATAACGACCGCGTGGCCGTATTCGGCGCAGTTCGTGATACCGGCCGCTGTCATCGCGGCGATACTTGGCTATGTGATTGCGTTGTACTCGGCGTTCAACCAGTACACGAAGACCGACTACGCCGGGTCGCTCGTCGCCTACACCGGCATCAGCTTACCGGAGTTCTGGTTCGCCATCGTGTTAGTTATCGTCTTCTCGGTCGGACTCGGCTGGCTGCCGGTCTATTACGATAGCACGATACCCCAGCGATTCGGCTGGTTCTCGTGGCAGAACATCGAACAGCTCATCCTGCCCACGTTCACCGTGTTCGTGACGTTGATCGCGGGTCAGATGCGTTTCGCGCGGGCACAGACCCTCGAATACGTCAACGCCGAGTTCATGAAGGTCGCAAAGGCAAAAGGGGCCAGTCAGTATCGACTGATGATTCGTCACGCCCTTCGTGTGGCGCTCGTGCCGCTTTCGACCTTTCTCGTGGGTGAGTTCATCGCCATTCTGTGGACGGGCGCGCTCGTCGTGGAGGTCATCTTCCAGATTCCCGGCATCGGGCTGTTGGCGTTCAAGGCACTCATCAATCAGGACACCTCGCTCGTCATGGCAACCTTCCTGATTCCAGTGTTCCTCGCCATCTTCGGGTATCTGTTGCAGGACATCGCCTACGTGGTGCTTGACCCACGCATCGACTACGGAGACCGATAATCATGGCAACAGATACAGAGCGACCGACGTTCACCGACATCGATTGGGAAGCACAGGAGGTTTCTACTACTAGCATCTCGCGTGTCGCGCTCGCAGAACTCGTCGCGCTGCTCGCGCTACTGGCGTGGTTCGTCTATGACTACGCGGTTCTCACCGACCAGCCGACGCTCACATGGCCCATCACGTGGGACGTCACCAGCGCCGAGTGGATGTTCATCGCCACGCTGCTCTTGCTCTTCTTCCACGGTGTCGTACCGTTATATCGAAATCCGCGGATGACCGCCTACTACTGGAAGGAGTTCAAAAAGAACAAGGCCGCGGTGGCGTCGCTCGTGTTTTTACTCGTTATTTTCACGATTGGCATCATCGGCCCGGCGGTCCTCTCGCCGCCGGAGGTGAAGTTCACCGACCGCATCGCTCCTCCCGTACTCAATCCGGTCGGCCCGGACGGCACGTGGGAACATCCGTTCGGGACGACCGACCAAGGACAGGACGTTGCAAAGCTCGTGGTCTATGGAATGCGCATCAGCATGGAAGTCGGACTCACTGCCATGATTATCGCCGTCGCCTTCGGTTCAGTCGTCGGAACGGTGGCGGCGTATGCCACCTCTATCGGTCGTGGGTGGGTGGACGAGTCGTTGATGCGGTACGTCGATGTCCAGAGCGTGTTTCCCACCTTCTTGATGTTGTTGTTGGTGGTCTACCTGTTCGGCGCACATCTCTGGTTCATCATCGCGCTGTTCGGCTTTTTCAGTTGGGAGGGTATCGCGCGCGCCACGCGGAGCGAGGGACTTCAGCGCTCAGAGGAGGGCTACATCAAGGCCGCACGCGCCGCCGGGGCGAACACCCGATTGATAGTCCGTCGTCATCTGATTCCGAACGCATCGAACAGCATCATCACGATTGCAACGCTGCTCGTGCCGGCGTTCATTCTCGGGGAGGCGACGCTTGCGTTCCTCGGCTTCAGCGACCCGGGAACCTTCTCGTGGGGACGGACCATCTCGCTCGGGCGTGACAACCTCGCCAACGCATGGTGGATAGCCACGATTCCGGGTCTTTTCCTCACCGTCACCGCGCTCTCGTTCGGCTTCATCGGCGATGCGCTACGGGACGCACTCGACCCACGACAGCAAGCAGAGACGAACACACAGGAGACAGACCAATGACAGACGAGACACTCCTCTCGGTCGAGAACCTGAAAACGCACTTTCACACGGACGGAGGCACAGTAAAAGCCGTCGACGGCGTGAGCTTCGATGTCGCGCGCGGCGAGACTCTCTGCATCGTCGGCGAGTCGGGCAGCGGTAAAACTGTGACCGGCGAGTCGATAACCAAAATCGTCCAGATGCCGCCGGGTGAAATCACAGCAGGCACGGTGACCTTCGACGGTATGGACCTCACGGCAATGACGGACAAACAGTTAGAACGGGTTCGTGGAAACCGCATCAGCCACATCTTTCAAAATCCCCAAGCCGGACTCAACCCCGTTTATACGGTTGGCACACAGATCGGCGAGGCCATCCGCCTGCACAACGAGGTTTCTGACGAGGAGGTTCGTGAGCGCGTGATCGAGTTACTCTCGCGTGTCGGCATCCCGGACGCCCCGACGCGCGTCGATGACTACCCCCACGAGTTTTCTGGAGGAATGAAACAGCGCGTGCTGATTGCAATGGCGCTTTCGTGTAACCCGGACCTCCTGATTGCGGACGAACCGACGACCGCCCTCGATGTGAGT
>DASSKS010000519.1:0-8709 GCA_035690245.1 Halococcus sp.
GGAGATGGCGGACCAGCATGTCGGCTTCTTGCTCCAGTCGGTCTATCATGGTATGTGTTAGTTCGTATCGATAGAAAGTAAGGCTTGCTATCGAGGAGGGCGCGGATGAAGACGAATCATCGGTGAGATTGGTGGATACGGGTATAAAATCCACTTTTCATCGAATCATCTTGTCGAGAACCGATATATTTTACTGTGGGAATAACCACCGTCTGGATATGTACGATCTGACTGGCTTCCAACGCGACCTGCTCTACGCCATCGCAGGACAGGACGAACCGCACGGACTGGCGGTCAAGGACGAACTCGAAGAGTACTACGAGAGTGAGATTCACCACGGCCGGCTCTATCCGAACCTCGATGAACTGGTCGAGAAAGGATTGGTCGAAAAAGGTCAAATCGACAAACGGACCAACTACTACAAAATCACCCAGCGTGGCCGCCGAGAGATCGACGCACGCCGCGAGTGGGAGAGTCAATACGTGGAGGTCTGAGTAATGGTCGAGATTCCCGACCGGCTGGAGTGCTTCTTCAGCGCGTCTATCGACCAGCGCGGTGACTCGTACAGTATCGAGATTCCACGGAACGAACTCGAAGAGGGGACGATCTCTCGTGGTGACACCTATCGCGTGGCCGTTCTGCCGAGGACGCCGCAGGATGGAGACACTACCGCCCGTCAGCAAGGAGATTCAGCCCCGAGCACGGATACGGTGGAGCGTGATCCGCAGACGCCGCCAGTTGAGGAAGGTGATGTGCGCGAGGTCGAAATCGAGACCATCGGCGATCAGGGCGACGGCATTGCCAAAATCGACCGTGGTTACGTCGTGATTGTGCCCGGCGCTCGCCCTGACGACGAAGTAACCATCGAGATCACGCAGGCACGGGAGAACGTCGCGTTCGCTCGGGTTCGTGACGACGAGAATACGTTCGAGGACCCTTCTGGTCTTGACGAGTCGTTAGCGGGTGAGACATTGGATGAGCAAGAGTGAGACTGTGTAGACGGGCATCTGTCCGGCACAGGTTCATGTGCCACCAGCTACAATATCTCGTATGAACTGGGAGCGGCGACTCCCGCCGGTCGCTGAGGACGCTCTCGACGTGCTCCAGAATCGAGGCCACATCTACTACGTCAACGAGCACGTTCGCATTACACCAATCGAGTGATGAGACAGAAAGCACGGATTCGTGTCCGACTCGTGGGATACAAGCCCCGGATTCTGCTGGCAGAACCGTACTATACGCTGGTTACTGTCGCCACGACAGCAGCGGGAGCGCTCGGAGCGTTTGCGAGCGTTATCGGCGGGGCGTCTGTCGTAGTGGGAGAGGGAGTAATCAGTCCGCTGCTCGGAGCGGCGGTGGTCTTGCTTTTGGTGTTTCTCGGCGGCGAACTGGTGGTAGTCCGCGTCGATTCGCCGATTAGTGGAGTGCGGAATCCACGATGTGTTCACCTAAAAGCGCGTGTGGTAGTGGGACGAAGGGTGACTGAGTCGATCTCGCGGATTCTGAATATAGGTGCTCTTTCCGAGGTCGAAATCCCCGCATTGGGCTGCTGGATTAGTGGCCACGCTTACCAGCCACAGGGAATGACGACCAAAGACAGACTCGGACTGACACCTCGGGACCAACCACCTCGGATGGTGTGGACGTGCGCTCGCTGTGGCGACGAACAGTGGCTTACGCCCGGTATCTCGCCCGCGCACTATCCTTGACGTGAGTTCGGCAGGGCGTTCTAGCGATCCTACAGTCGGACACTCACAGTCACACCCTCACCGATGGGTACGAGAACAGTTTCGAATGCAGGGTCCGTATGGACATGATGGTAGTAGTCTGCGATGCCCGCAAGATTCTCGCTTTCGGGTTCGTGGTCGTCCTCCAAGGCAGCGCGAAGTTCCTCAGAGTCGAACTGCCCAGTTGCAGTATTCCACCTCAGTAGTGCAATCTGCATTGATCCGTTCGGCAGTCGCTTTCGTGGTGCTCGACACACCACCATTTCCGCTGTTCTCGACACCCCGCGTTCCGAGTGAAAATCACACCGTCGGCCGGTGGTTTTCGCCCGGCGGATGCACCATTCTCCTTCGTCCCCCGGCCAAAACCGCGAGGACAACTATTATTTCAACCCCTCGCACACAATCAGGTATGGACAACAGCCGGGCCACTCGTCTACATGGGCTGCGATGAGTACCGCGACGGGAGCAGATGACGATAGTTCTACCACTGCTACCGAGTTCGTCATTGAGGAGTTCGATACCAGCGTTCCCAAGGGTGCGGTTGAGGACCTTACCCGGACGATAGAGCAGGTCGTGAGTGACCTCCGAACGCGAATCACCTCTGACGACCGCCTCGAAACCCTCCTTCGTGGACAACCGGGACCTGATATTCTCCACGGGAACGATATTACCGAGCAGGGCGACCCCGAACCGTTCACTCAGCGGCGGGTTATCGAACCGCTGTTCGAGGCGCTTGGATACCCTGATTTCACCACCGAGGCTAGTGGTCTCTCCGACCAGCAGCGGCAGAAAGCCGATTATCTCTTTTCGCTGCGTGAGTTTGACGCCATCGACTCACAGCGGTTACCGGCCGAAGCCGAAC
This sequence comes from Halococcus sp., assembly GCA_035690245.1. GTDB lineage: Archaea > Halobacteriota > Halobacteria > Halobacteriales > Halococcaceae > Halococcus. Next base: position 2,590 of record DASSKS010000519.1, read on the forward strand.
CACTAAACAAGAATCTCAATCAGCAAAAACACGGTATCGGACAGGTCAAAGACTGGCTCGACACCTACAGTTTCGGAGCTGAGTTCGGGATTGCAACCGACGGGATGCGCTGGGTACTCATCAAATTCGACCGCGAACGCTACCAGTACGACACGCTCGCGGAAATAAATCTCCAGCCGGTGTTCATCGCCGCATTCGAGAACATTACCGGCCGGCAAATGAGTCTCGACGAGTGGCGAGACGACAACACCGATGACTTGCTTGCGAGGTTCGTTCAGTCGTTCGGCTTCGAGAACTTCATCGCCATCGCCAGTGACGCCCGCTCGGTCATCGATGACATCAAAGACGAAATCACCGACACGTTCTATGAGGAGTACGTCCACCGAGTGTTCGGCGTCATTGATGAAACAGACGACGAACGGACGACCTTCGCGCTCGTTGGCGACGGCATTATCGCGCCGGAGGCGGCGACCGGCGACGACGAGCGGTTGTTCGCCGTCGAATTGATGAACCGGCTGATATTCATCAAATTCCTCGAAGACAGACAACTCGTCCCAGAGACGCTACTGAGTGATTTGGCCGACACCTACGACCCGGAAACCTACCCCCAATCGCTTTACGAGACGTATTTCGAGCCGTTGTTCTTCGGCGTGTTGGATGAACGCCCGAGCGAGCGAACACAACAAATTCGTAATGTTCGGTTCTATTCCAACGTTCCGTACCTGAACGGTGGGCTGTTCCGGCCGACGGTCAATGAAGAGCGGGGATTCACCGATGAGGATTTCGACGTGACTGACGCAGTGCTCGATTCAGTCATCCGGTTTCTGGAGTCGTACACCTTCTCGGCTGATGGCGGTCCGAACGATCTTGATCCGAGCATCCTCGGTAACGTCTTCGAGAAGACCATCAACTATCTCACCGGCGACGCAGACGACTCGAAAAAGAAACTTGGCGCGTTCTACACGCCCGACGAGATCACGCGGTTCTGTGCTGAGGAGACTGTCCAGCCGTGGTTACTTGAGCGGTTCAAGACGACGATGGTCGATGAACTAGGCCGCGAGCGCGTGGACATGGACCGCTACGACGACGTGTTCAACCTTATCGAGCGAGCGGTTCCCCGAGACGCGAATGTGGTTGAGCCACTGCTCGACATCGTTGACCAGTTCCGCGCGCTCGACCCCGCCTGTGGGAGCGGCCACTTTCTCACGTCCGTTCTCGGTGAAGTCGTCGCGGTTCGCAAGGCGCTCTACGACAAACACCACGAGGACCCGCAGACGTGGGAACTCCGCAAGCAAACCGTCATCGAGAACATCTACGGTGTAGATATCGTTCAGCCGGCGGTCGAAATCGCTAAGCTCCGTCTCTGGCTGTCGATCATTGCCGAGGTGAACGCTGACGAAATCGAGAAGTACGATGAAGACGAGCTTGCGCTCCCGAACGTCGTATTCAACGTCCAGCAGGGCAACAGTCTCGTCGGCTACACGGATCTGATGGAAACGAACGGCGACAGCGAGCAGATGCGCATCGATGCGTGGGGAGCGGACACTGTTCGGGCGAAATACGAGGAGGTCATCGAGCAGATTCGACTCCACAAAGAGGCGTCGGATACCGAGACGGCCCGCGAGCACTTGCTGGAAGCTGAACGTCTGCGTGAAGGCTACCGTGCCGACCTCGACGAGCGGGTACTTAACGAGTTCCGGGACGCGGGCATCGAAGGGATCACTCCCGAGCGCATCGCTGCCCAACAGCCGTTTCACTGGGTGCTTGAGTTCGCTCCTGTATATGCCGACGGCGGGTTCGATGTTATTGTAGGGAATCCACCGTGGGACCAGCTCCGACCAAGCCGCGATGACTATTTCTCACGGTTCGACCCTACCTTTCGGACACGACCTCCATCAGACAAGGATGCGAAACAAGCTGAATTGCTCGAAGACGAGGAGAAAGCAGCTGGCTGGGAGGAACACCAGCGCGAAATCGAAATCCGCATCAAGTATTTCAGCCAGAGCAAGGAATACCAGTTACAGAAGCCGACGGTTGCTGGGCGCATCGACCCGAACGAAAAGAACCTCGCGGCGCTGTTCCTTGAGCGAGTGTTCAGCCTCGCTCGGGATGGCGGATATATTGGGCAGGTACTTCCAGGCGTCATATTCAATGGGTCGTTCTCGAAGGATCTCCGTCTCAAGCTTCTCAACGGAACTGAGATAACGGCACTCGTTGGGTTCGAGAATCACGGCATCTTTGAGGGGCTTCACGCTCAATACAACTTCGCCGTTACAACATTCAAGAACGGTGGCAGAACTGACGCCCTTCGAGGAATCTTCCAGCAACGAGACATTGGGATTCTCAGCGAAATAGGTGAACACACTGTAGAAATCCCACGGCAAGTCCTCATCGAATATTCGTCAGAGGCGCGCATTTTTCCGTTTGTAAGCAGTCGAGAGGAAGCAAAAACGCTGAATGCGATTCTCTCTCATCCATCACTTGGTGAACACCTCCCCGATTGCTGGAACGTTGACCCATATGAAGAGATTCACCGAACCCGTGATGCTGACCGCTTTGTCGAGAACGAACAGGCAGGTGACTACCCGGTGTATGGTGGAAAAAACATCCAACAACATGTCTATGACGACACGATTGAACTAGGGGCAGAGCCATTCGTATTTTGGAGCGTTGAAGAACACGTAGATCCGGAACGGAGCGCCAAATATCGTGCCCGAGAAAGAACATTCAATAGTGGCAATTTGAAGAAATCGATCTATCTGAAATTCAATGGGAATGAGACAAGCAAATCTCAAATACAGTTCGTCAACGATTTGTTAGCGGATTATCGCGGTAAACCGCTCACTCCTGAAGATGCACTACTTGACTGCACTGAATACAGGATTGCTTACCGAGAAATAGCTAATTCGACGAACGAGCGAACGCTAATTGCTGCAGTCCTTCCAATCGGGGTTGTACATCACCATAAACTCAATTCGCTAAGGCCCTATGAAATCTCACCTACCGAAGACCATCTTTCTGAAAACCCAATCAGGGGGGCATATAAACGATCATTCTCGGACAAAGAGTTATTCGTTGCGTCAGGACTCATTAACAGCCTTCCGTTTGATTTCTTGATGCGAACGAAAGTAGACAGCACTGTTGTTGCATACAAATTCACTGAATCACAGGCCCCTCGTCTCACAAAAGGCGACAACTGGTTCGAGTATATCTGGACGCGTGCTGCACGGCTAAACTGCTACGGCGAGGCCTTCACAGAGATGCGCGAACGTCTCGGTGGAATTGCCCCCGCGACCGATGAAACCGAACGCCGACGATTGCAGGCCGAAATCGACGCCGCAGCTTTCCACGCCTACGGCCTCGACCGTGAGGAGACACAGTTCGTCCTCGATGATTTCCACCGGGTGCGGAGTCCACGGCTCATGACCGAGGACTATTTCGACCTCGTGAGTGAGAAATACGACGATCTCGCAGAGATCGGTCCACCTACGTAGGCACCAAGCAGTCTTCACAGTTATTCATTCCAACAAAACATTTTTCCCGACGCTTAGTGTAGTCCTGTGCGGGTGTTCCAAATGAGGGCCTTTGTCATGGACGGTATCGGAGAGACAGCAATCGTCGAGAAAGACAGTCCCGAACCGGGGCCAATGGACGCAATACTCGAACCGACAGTAGGGCTGGTTTGCACATCTGACTGCCACACCGTCCACGGTGCTCTTGGCGAGCGGGAGAATCTCACACTCGGCCACGAGGTCGTCGGCATCGTTGACGAGGTGGGTTCGGCGGTCGAAGAGTTCGAGCCGGGTGACCGCGTTGCGGTCGGCGCAATCACGCCCGACTGGAACTCCGAGGCAGCACAAGCAGGTCACTCCTCACAGTCAAATGAAGCTCTCGGTGGCTGGAAATTCGCTAATATCAAAGACGGGACGTTCGCTGAATACGTCCACGTCAATGACGCGGATGGAAACCTCGCACACATTCCGGATGGCATCAACGACCACGAGGCAGTCTACACAACGGATATGATGACGACCGGATTCGTTGGTGCCGAGAACGCAGACATCCCACTGGGTGGGACTGTCGCTGTGTTCGCACAGGGTCCAGTCGGTCTTATGGCAACCCGAGGTGCAGCCTTGCAAGGCGCGGGTGAAATCATCGCGGTTGAAACCGTCGAGAATCGCCAGCGCCTCGCACGCGAGTACGGGGCCGATCACGTCGTCGATTTTCAAGAAGACGACCCCGTTGCAACAATCATGGAATTAACTGACGACGAGGGCGTAGACGCCGCTATCGAGGCGCTGGGGAGCGACCAGACACTCCAAGACTGCATCAAGGCCGTCAAACCCGGTGGGACAGTTTCGAATGTCGGCTACCACGGCGAAGGCGAGTTCCGCAACATTCCGCGCGAAGAGTGGGGCGTCGGGATGGCCGAAATCAAGATCGTCACAGACCTCTGTCCGGGCGGTAGCCTCCGCCTGAAACGTCTCCTCCGGTTGTTAGAGCAGGGCCGTGTCGATCCGACAAAAATGACGACTCACGAGTTCGACTTCGAGGATGTTCAGGAGGCATTTAACCTGATGGATACGAAAGAGGACGATATCATCAAACCACTCATCCACTTCAATTGAGAACGGAGGCGGGATTGGGAGAGGCGAACGTTTTCGGTCGTCCGCGAATAGGTCTCGACTATGCCGATTCCCTTCGGAGCGACGTGGGGAACGCTCTGCGAGCGCTGTGAGGAGCTTCCCGCGGACGCCACACTCATTACACCATTGGCGAACAAGCGATTCCGCGTCACCGACGTACAGGAGCCACGCATCGTCATCGAGGATACCGACTCCGGTGATTCACAGCCACTCCAACGCGAGCAGTTCGAAGCGCTCGCCCAACACGCCAGAGACGCCGCCGAGGGATTCGACCTCGACAGGCTCCCACCGAAGGCCGAACCCTATGCGGCAGTACTCGCGCTCCACCCGCGGTATGTCCTTGACGAGCGCGAAGGAACGCTCACCGAACTCGATGAGGCCGATGAGAGTGCCGTCCTTGACGAGACTCCGCACCTCACTACCATGACCGCTGACGAGGACAGCGACGAGCGCAAGGAGCCGGATGTGCCGCTCTACGCGGATATGCTGTTGTTGTTCGACGCGCTCGAACGCGAGGACCCGACCGCACTCGCGGAGATGGACACGTCGGCGCTCATCAACCTCTACACGCTCCTCTCGGACGTTCAACGCAATGCAAACGACCTCCGGAAAGACGTGAGTGAGGTGCTCTTAGAGCGCGTACAGCACGACCGGGCGGTTCACGGCCAGTACGGGTCGGTCCAGCGGACGACGCGCCGCCGGCGCTCGCTCAAAGACGACGAGGACGTGCTCGCCGCACTCGAAAGCGTGGGCATCGACCGTGAGCAACTACTGAGCGTTGACCGCGAGAAAGTGGATGAAGCACTGGATGTGGTCGAACTCTCCGAGTCCGCCGTGTACGAGATTGACGAAAGCGAGTACGTGCGGAAAGCGGAGGTGGATGAAGAACGCAAAGAAACCCGCTTGCAGGGCCTCAAAGACCGCCTCGCAGTGAGTGACGATCCCGAGGCGGAGGTGCTCCGCCAAGAGGTAGACCGTTTAGAGCAGGAGATCGAGGAGTTGACGGAGTTTTCACCGGGCAGTACGTTCAATACGCAGGCAGAGTCCGGCTGAGGCGAACCGTCCTGGGAGTTCCAGCACCGACATCCCTTTCCTTTTCAGTCCTCTCATAGCTAATTATTTTGCGCCACCCACCTGACCACGATCCATGTCCATACAGCGACGAACAATAGCAACTCTCGTCCTTGCCTGTGTGCTCGTTTTTGCGGGGTGTAGTTCGCCGTCGAACGGCGGTAACGTCACAAATACGACTAAAGGTCCGACCGCCGAAGCGACCGAGATCGCGGCGACCACGACAGCCGAGACTACCACGACCACGCCGGTCATGACCGAGACTCAGACAGCGAGCGCAACCCCGACACGCTCGCCGACACCGAGTCCGACCTCCACACCGACCGCGACGTCCACGCCGACACCGAAACCAACGCCAACGGCAACACCCACTCCGTCGTCACCAATCCCCGGTAGCGAGACG
>DASSKS010000520.1:0-4494 GCA_035690245.1 Halococcus sp.
CCAATGAAGATCAACATATACAACCCAGTGATGCCTGTCAAGAGATTGCTTGTTGCTGCGAAGGCCAAAATCTGGTCCTGTGGGACACTCTCGACCGCTGTCGCCAACGACGCTGAGCAGGCAGTCATCATGCTCGCGCTCCCCATCCCGCAGGCCATCGCAAGCGCCAATGGGTCGATACCTGTCGCCGGAGCGAAACCACCGAGCAGACCAAAGAATATCGTCCCAAGGACCGTTCCCGTGAGATATGTGCCAAGGACACCGCGTCCTTCGGGTGAGTCGATGCCGTATTTGTCTGTGATGACACCCAGTGCCGGTTCGCGTGCGATGCTAACCGCGCTGCCGATTGCCTCCCGTTTCAGGCCGAGAAGGAGTGCAATTGGCAGCGCGAGGAAGATAGTCCCGAGATTGCCGAATTCCTGCAGGATGAACGCAGCTCCCGAATTCACCAGTTTTTCGAATGAGGGGCCGACTAGCGTCCCGTATTTGACGGCAAGAGGCATCAGGGCGATTATGAGCAGCGGCGAACTGAGGATGCTTACTTCTTCGCTGACAAACTCCCGGAGTAGTTCGATGTATGCGCCGAGAACGTTATAACTAATCGCAATACCAATGACAACCGCGAATAACAACGGCAATAATACCACCGTCCCGGGTCCGACCGGGAAGGTGATTGTCCCGATTGCCTCGGCGACGATCACGATAATCAACACCGTGAGGTGCGTTCGTCCGTGGACTGCCCACCGTCCTGCTGTTCGAATTGGGTCCCACCGATCCGTCGATTCGCTATCACTCATGATACCACTCAACACACATGAATCTGAGAAAGAATCAATTGTATATAACTGTACTGATTGGGAGGGCCTTGTTGAAAAAGTCGGATCTGTTTAGAGAGTGTGGTAGAGTGGTCGTCTTCTGGATTCGAACCACCGGTCTGCGGGATATGAACCTTTGACTACCGGAATTGGCTGGCTATCCCATTCCGCTACCCGATTTTCTTTTTGAGACGCGAATACCGGTTGCGACCGAGACGCGCTCACCGAACGAGAGTGACAACCTTCTCACCTCCAGCCAGCGAACGGTTATCACGCTCTGTCGCCTCTCAGAAGAGAATGAGAGATGTATTCAGGAAAATCGGACGACGGGCTGAGCAGTTCAAACAGACCATGGACGCCGCTGCGGCGGAGAACGCGGACTACGAGTGCGGGGAGTGTGGGGCACGGTTCGCTGTGAACCCCGGGCAGTGTCCCGACTGCGGGTCAGAGGAGATCATACCGACAGAAAACGAAGAGCGAGTCGCGTGACTCCCTTCTCGCCACCCCCTTGTGGGAGTGGTCTCGCGGTCGCGGGCGGCAGTGAGTACCGAAGCGCATTACTCACGAGACGGTAGATTTGTCCCGTATTCCGCCTCAAGATGTGGTGGGTCGGTTTCAAGCTAGCAGAGGCCGACTAGGTAGATTCGTCACGCATAGCCTCCTGCGAAATATAGACTGCCGAGATTGGTTTCGACATCCATCGTGTGTGAGAAATCCATCTCCTGACTTCGATTTATGATGAGTAAATCCAGCTAACTTCAGACCTGAAGACGGATATCGTAACAAATATTGCGTGAGTGATAGTGTGAACGGTCGTCATGGTACGACAGACACGGCGGACGTTTCTGAAAGTGAGCGGCGCAGCACTCGGCGGTATCGCCGTCGGTACGACCGTCACGGCAGCCGAATCACGCGAGCGGTTCATCGTTGACGCGAAGCGGGTACGCGATACGAGCGATGTCGAGGTCATCCACCGGCTTGACCCGGTGAATCTCCTTGTGGTCCGTGGGAGCGAGAAGGACGTGAAGAAACTCGGCGGGAAGTACGCGCCGGACCTCGTCTACGAACTCGACGAACCCGTAGAGCCACAGGCACAGAGTGCCACCGACGAACCCTTCTATGAACCCTACCAGTGGGACAAACAGGACCAACGAATTCCAGAAGTCCACGAGGTTACCCGCGGCGAGGGAACCCGTGTAGCGATCATCGACTCCGGTATCCTCGAAACCCACCCGGACCTCACACGCGCGTTGAATACGGAACTCTCGCGGAACTTCACCGACGACGGCGAGGACTTCAATCCCGTCGGCAGCGACCACGGCACGCACGTCGCTGGCATCGTCGCGGCCGACGACACCAACGAATTAGGGACTGTCGGCAGCGCACCGGGAACTGAGCTAATCGCCTGTCGCGTGTTCTCCGGGCCAACGGCGACGTTCGGTGACATCCTCGCGGCAGTCGTCTACAGTGCCGAAATCGACTGTGACGCCGCAAACCTGAGTATCGGCGCGTATCCAGTCTCCAGAAAGGGCAACGGTCAGTTCTACGGGAAGACCCTCAACCGAACGACGGCCTACGCGCGCCGGCAGGGCACGCTTTTGGTCATCTCGGCGGGCAACGCCAGTGCCGACCTCCAGCACGACGGCCGCGTCTGCGTCGAGGACGAAGAAACCGGCGAGGTTGAGTGTTTCCCGGCCATCAGCCTACCGAACGAAGCCGCGAACGTCATGAGCATCGCCGCGACCGGCCCTGTCGGGTACAAGTGGGGCGAACCCGGGCTGGAAGAACCACCCGAAAGCCCGGCCTTCTACACCAACTACGGAACCAACGCCATCGACCTCGCTGCCCCCGGTGGCGACGCCGACCTCGAAGCGCTCAACAACGAGGTTCCCGGCTCGCAAAAAGACCTCGTCTTCAATACGGTGTTCATCGGCGAGGATACCGACGGCGACGAGGTTCCAGAGCCACCGTTCATCCCGGCCTACGGGTGGAAAGCCGGCACCTCGATGGCCGCCCCACAGGTCACTGGCGCGGCCGCGCTCGTCAAAAGCGTCAACCCCGATTACAACGCGAACCAGGTCCGGTCGGCCCTCAAAAACGCCGCAGAAGTGCCAGAGGGATACGACAAGACCTACTACGGCGCGGGCTATCTCGATACGCTCGGGGCCATCCAAGACTGAGCGGGCGCGTATCCACCGTATCAGAGGCGGCTAGCTCGATTTGTCATGCACAGATGCACCCGAAATATCGTCTTTGGAAATCGGTTTCGCCATCCGTTGTGCATGAGAGAACTATTTGTCTGATTTCAGTTCGTGAGAGCGTGATACACACAAGCGAATGGTTACAGCGATTCCACGGAATGTGACTGTATGACCGGCAGATACACCGACCAGTCGACTACCGACGAGCACGATTCGAGTCTGACGGCGTTCTGCTCGTGGACTGGCGGCAAGGATAGCTGTTTTGCGTGTTTCCGCGCGATGAAAGAGTACGACATCGTTCACTTGGTTCATATGGCAGTTCGTAACGACGTCCAAACGAACGTCGACGCGATAGACGAACTACTAGCGGCGCAGGCTAAAGCGGTCGGTGTTCCCCTCGTCCAGCGACGAGTGAAGTGGGACTCTTACGAGGCGACTTACCGACAGACGCTCTCGACTATGGATTCCACCCATGGCGTCTTCGGGAATGTCGAAGGTCTGGAACAGCGCGCGTGGGTCGATGGCCTGTGCGACGACCTCGACCTGACACCGGTCTACCCACTCTGGAATGAGGGCCCCGCCGAACTCTATCGAACCTTCATCGAACGGGGATTCGAGGCCCGCGTCGTGAAAGTCGACACCGAGCGTGTCGCGGGTCGCTGGCTCGGAGCGCCGCTTGACGAAGAGTATCTCGATTACCTGCTCGCAAACGACCTCCATCCGATGGGCGAGTTCGGTGAGTATCACACCGTCACGGTGGACGGGCCGCTCTTCGATACGCGGGTTCCCCTGCACATCACCGGCTGCACAATTCACGATGGCGCATTGATTGCGAAGGTCGAACTCGGCGACAGCCCGTAAGCAGAAGAGTGGCTGCTGACAGGGGTCCTGTGCTATTGTGTTTAGCAGGAGTCCCCATACTTCTTGTTGGCATATCCCTCACCAGCTGTCAGAAACGGTATGCGAGATACAGGACGCGTATCTTGCACGGCCGATTGTCGCGGATTGGCCGGTTGATAGACCCGCGTAGTTTATAGGTGAAGGTGATCCGTTCCGTTGCTCTGACTGGTGGTCTATCCCGCTGCCTGTTTAGGGGGCCGGTGTGGTCATCGGAGGCTGTAATCGACGAGGACGGAGCCGTCGTCGAAACGACGTGTCGTGTTGAGAGCGAGGTCGACCCGCGCTGCGTCGGGGAGGGCTCGGGTTCCCTCACCGACGATCGTCGGGACCAAGCGCAGTACATACCGGTTGACCAGACCTGCGCGGATGGCCTCGGCAGCGAGGCCAGCGCCACCGATGGACAGGTCGCGGTCGGCTTGGTCTTTCATGGTCTGTATCACTTCGGGGTCGAACGCCCGCTCCAGGCGGGTCCGCGGTTCCGGCACGGTGTCTAGGGTGGTTGAGTAGACGACCTTGTCGGTTGCCCGCCACGCCTCGGCGAACTCGCGTTCTACCTCAGAGAGGTCGTCGAGGACAAA
>DASSKS010000521.1:0-3159 GCA_035690245.1 Halococcus sp.
GATCCGGTCGGTGATGGCTTCGAGGATGATATCACCCTCTAGCTTCGCAAGCGGTGCCCCCAGACAGTAGTGCGGGCCGAATCCGAACGCGATGTGCGGATTGGGCCTGCGGTCCGGGTTGAATTGTTCGGGGTCGGTAAACGTACGCGGGTCTCGGTTTGCGGCGGCGACCCACGACATCATGCGCTCGCCGGCTGGGATCACTGTCCCGTTCAGTTCAACCTCTTCAGTAGTGCGTCGGCCCGAGACCGAATGAACCGGTGCTCGGTACCTGAGAACCTCTTCGAACGTCTGTTTCCGGTCGATATCGCCATCACGTAACGCCTCGTAGAGACCATGCTCTTCGAGCGTCCAGAGCGCGTTCCCGACGGCATGGGTCGTCGTCTCGTGTCCTGCCAGAAAGAGGATGATACAGAACGAGGTTCGTTCCTCCTCAGAGAGCGGAGTCTCCTCATCTGCGATTACCGAAAGGAGGTCCTCTTGGGGGTTCTGCCGATGGTCCTGGATGAGTCCCTCGAAATACTCGCGCATCTGTCCGAACATTTGGTCGAGGTCGACTTCGTCAACCTCGTCGGCGTTCATCGACGGCGCAAACTGTCGGAAAACGTCCCATTGATCGGATGGGATGCCGAGAAGCCGAGAAATCGTCAGGACGGTGACCGGAGCGGTCACTTCCGAGATGACCTCGACACTCGGTCCGTCTGCGAGTGCTCGGTCGAGCTGGTCGTCCACAATCGACCTGATGGAAGGGCGGAGTTCTCGAAGATTGCCGGGCTGGAAATATTCATCGACAACGCCCCGGAGCCGATCGTGTTCCGGCGGGTCGACGTCGAGCAGAGTGGTCCCGAGGGCACCCATCGGATCGAAATCCGAGGCACCCGCCGAGGAGAACGTTTCGTGGTCAGAGAGGACGCGCTTGACGTCGTCGTAGCGGAACACGTCCCAACATTGTCGGTCTTCGTCGTAGCGAACCGGCTCGTTCTCCCGCATCGTTTCGTACCAGGGGAAGGGGTCTAAACGCCGTTCGGTCGTGTTGAGACCGTCCGGGAGACGCCTGTCCAATGCCATGTCGGTGGACATCAGAGGAGACGAAGGGACCATTGGACGAAAGCCTGACGTTACCCAATTAACCCCTTTATTATCTGAATTCAGATATATAGATTCATCATGCATGGGGTATATATGAGAGTATTCCAGAAGGTAACTTTTAATATTTTATATATATATATATATATATATGAGAAAACTACCTGTCTGACTTCAGGTTAACGGCTGCTCGTCAGTTGTGGATGCACATTCCGAACACCTGACTCATATCGGACGCCCAACGAGTAGAGAGGGTTTTACGCCTGTTTTTGGATAACGTGGTGGTATAGCTACTAATAAACCATTGAAATCAACGATGAATCCCATGAATATTTTAACTTCAGGCCAGAATCAGTGAATCGGATGGTAACAAAGAGGGTGGAAGGGGGAACTGTTGATGGCGACTCATATGCGTTCTTTTCTAAAATTCGGTTGGTTCAACGTATATCACTCATCAGGTAGTGACGTGAAATGTCGTTCGTAGTAGATGTATACCTCATGTCCGGCTGGACAACGCACCTCGATGTAACGCGGTCGATTCGGAAGGAAAGTCTCCAGAGCAATGGGAGTCGCCGTGATCATGAGGAGAATCATATGCCGAGGCAGGCCTGCCGGAGTCACATCACCACAGTGTGGGCACGAAACAGTCAGGCGTGGCCCCATCATGAATAGCGCCTGTCCGTAATCAAGTTAGAGGAGTGCGTTATATCCACCAGGCGACTCACAAAGATGGTTGAAATAGGCCTCCTCGTGGGACCCGATGGCGAAAATTCCGCGTTGTATTCAGGATGAACGATCTGCCCAAGACTTGTGGGAGTGCAAAAACTCCCACCTCTCCCATCAGGATGCACGCCATACCCCTGTATCGAATCGGTCAGCTTTGAACAGGCCGCCAGCCAAGAGTAGTGCGATGCTGGCGGGAATCCAATTGCTGAAGAAGGCGTTGATCACTCCCCAGAGCACCACGAAGGTCCCATATCGAAGCGAAATCCATCCATTTCGAGACGGCTCGCCCGACCACCCAGTTGCTCGTTCTTCTCGACGACGGTGACGTCGAATCCGGTGTTCGCGAGGTAGCAGGAGGTTGCGAGACCACCGAAGCCACCGCCAACCACGACGACTGACCGGCTCGGTCCCGATTCCGAGTTATTCATCCGGGTCATTTCGAAGCTCGTAGCGGTATCCAAGACCGAATCACAGCGACGAAACGTTTAGCCGAAAATGTCCATTGGCGCTTATTTCCACCAATATGATGTCTATCGCCCGTTTCGTGGTCGCTACCGCAGTCATCTCCATGCGACTCCAGCGTACTCACGGTCTCGAACGTCAATCGTGGATCGCCCGTCAAGCGCCAATGCCACCACGTCCGCGCAAGCAACTCGATCCGGCGGACGAGACTCAGCGTCGGCCGGTTCGATAGCACGTCGTAGCCCTGCTCCCGAATGAGCCGGTGATGGTCGGCGTACAGGACCGCGGCGAGCAACACCGCAAACTGGGAGTCCTCAGGGAGGAACGCGATTCCATCGACACCCCGATGGTAAAGCGCCTCCGTCCGTTCCAGTTCAGTTCGCATCGCCGCCGCGAATTCATCCGTAAATTCGAGACGCTCGATCTGTTCGTCGGTCACGTCGTGGCGTTCGAGCGTTGAGCGGGGCAGGTAGATCCGTCCATACTCGATCACGTCCTCCCGAACGTCTCGGAGAAAGTTCGTGAGTTGGAACGCCTCCCCAAGCGCCTTCGCGTGGGGGCGTGCCCTCTCGGCGTCCTCGGTGCCCATTACGGACACCATCATGTATGCGACAGCCACGGACGACCCTCGGAGATACTCTTCGAGGTCTTCGTACGTCTCATAGCGCCCCGCAGAGACATCCTGTTCCATGGCCGCGATGAATCTATTCACTTCGTGATCCGGAATGGCATATCGTTCACGGATGTCCCGGAACGCACTGAGAACCGGATCGTCCGTTTCTTGCGTCCCTAACGCCTCCCGACGTATTCGGTCGAGAGTCGTACGCTGAATGTCCGGAGGCGGAGGATTCGGATCATCGACGACATCATCGGCAATGCGGAAAA
>DASSKS010000522.1:0-5025 GCA_035690245.1 Halococcus sp.
GGCCCGCTCGCTCACTCCTTCGGAGTTCGCTCGCGGTACAATTACTGGTGACTACCGCAACCGCACCACAGAAGCCCTCGGGTGCTCGTTTCACTCGCACCCTCGCCCTTCATCCGCCGAGGCCCGCACCGCAACCGCTACCGCCACACCGCTGCCGACCGCCAAACGGTTTTGTCGGCGGACGCCCTGCTTCGGGCATGACACGCACGGTCGTCATCGCGGGCGTCGGTCCCGGATTGGGCGCGTCGATAGCCAGAAAATTCGCAGAGGAGGGTTGTGCGGTCGGGTTGTTCGCCCGCTCTGCGGAGTTCATTTCCGATCTCGCAGACGAACTGAACGAAAACGGCGATGCGCTCGCGGTCCAAACCGACATTACCGACGAAGAACAGGTGGCGGCGGGTTTCAAGGAAGTCCGCGAGACGTTCGGGCCTGTCGATGTGCTCGTCAATCACGCGAGCGGCGGGGCGTGGAAACGGCTGCTGGACCTCTCTCCAGAGGAGTTCGAGCAGGCGATAGCGGTCGGCACCTCTGGGAGTTTTCTCTGCTCACAGGAGGCCGTTTCTGATATGCTCGACAGGGATGGAGGAACAGTGATTTTCACCGGCGCGACCTCCGCTGTGCGAGGAAACGAGGGCGCGCTCGCGTTCTCGGCGGCGAAGTTCGCAGTACGAGGAATGGCAGAGTCGATGGCCCGCGACCTCGGCCCGAAGGGAATCCATGTCGCCCACGTTGTCATCGACGGCCAGATTCTAACGCCGGGCGTCGAAACCGACACGCCGGGAGAGTACCTCGACCCCGATGCCATCGCCGAGAGCTACTGGTACCTCGTAGAACAGAACGAAAGCGCGTGGACGCTCGAACTGGATGTACGGCCACACACAGAGGAGTTCTAATCCGTCCGGCGTACCGTTCGGAGAAGATTCAATAGCGACGCACACGTCCGTGTACACATGGGTACGAAGACCATCCGGCTGGACGACGAGGCCTACGAACGACTCGCCAGCCGAAAACGCGAGGGAGAGAGCTTCTCCGATGTCGTAAAGCGGGTCGCGGGCGAGCGCTCGTTGCTCGAAATTGCGGGGATTCTCTCGGATGAGGAAGCCGAAACGATGCGCGAAATTATCGCGGAGCGCCGGACCCGCTCACGTGAGCGCTCTGACGAAATCACTCAACGACTCGATGGGTCGGAGGAGTCGTGATTTTGGATACAGCGTTCATCATCGACGTGATGGACGGAGACGACGACGCGATTCGGGCATACGAGACCTACGAAGACGCCCGCGAACAACAGTACCTCGCATCCATTACTGTCCTCGAACTCTATGAGGGAATCGAGCGCTCACTGCATTCAGATGCAGAACGACGGAAAGTGCGCGGTGTCATCGACACGAAACCCGTCATCCCGGCAGACCGCGCCGTGATGAAAAAGGCGGGGAAGATAAGCGGACGACTCATCACTGAAGGAAACGAAATCGACCGTGAGGATTGTGCCATCGCAGCGACTGCGCTAATCGAGGAGGAGCCAGTAGTGACCCGGAACGTCGAACACTTCGAACGTATCGACGGTATCGAGGTACGACCGTACTGACGACAGTATTATTCCTCGAAACCGTCCTCGAACCGGAAGGTGCCATTTCGCTGGACGACCTCGCCATCGACTTCAATCCGCGAATCCTCTGCCATATCAACAATCATGTCCACGTGTTGGGCGCTCTGGTTCTGCTCGTTACCCTCTCCGACGTTTTCCTCGTAAGCCCTGCCGACGGCCATGTGAACGGTGTCACCCATCTTCTCGTCGAACAGCATATTATACGAAAAGCGGTCGATGTCGCGGTTCATTCCAATCCCTAACTCCCCGAGCCGGCGCGCACCCGCGTCGGTGTCGAGAATCGTCTCTAAGAGTTCTCCGTTCTTCGAGGCCTCGTGTTCGATGACTTCGCCATCCTCAAAGACCAGTTGTACGTCAGTAATTTCTCGGCCCCGCCGATACACTGGTTTGTCGAAATGGACTTCGCCCTCCACTGAGTCGGGCACGGGTGCGGTGAACACCTCGCCGCCGGGTAGGTTGTGGGTGTCGGTGTCGTTGATAGCGTGGTTGCCCGCAATCGACATCCGCACGTCGGTCGAATCACCGCTCACGATGTGGACTTCCTCACTCCCATTGAGAATTTCGACCAGTTGTTCTTGAAATTCGTACTGGGCGTCCCAGTCTTTGAGGATTGCGTCATAGACGAAGTTTTCGTAGGCCTCAGAACTCATCTCTGCGAGTTGGGCGTTCGCCGGAACAGGATGTTGAGTGAGCGTCCAGCGATCAGAGAGGCGTTCGTTCAGAATCGGGCCGTGGGCCTTCTCGTAGGCCGAATTCACGTCGGGGTCTACGTCGCCGAGTTCGGTGACGTTTTCGTGGGCGCGGATGATGGCGTGACAGTCTGCCTCCTCGATGAGCGCGCGCTGGTGGTCGGGCGTCTCGAATTCGACGCCTGCTTCGCCTGCGGCCCGGAGATACGCTCTGATGGCTCTCCCGCTCCGATTCGTTCGAATTGCGAGGGGATGGGCGTCGCGCTCGCCGGCGATTTCGTAGAGTGCGGTCACGAGGTCGTCGGCAGGGGGTTCTGCTTTGATGACGAAATCATCGCCGGCCGAGAGGTCGATTGCGTCGGCGATGAGTTGGGCGTGCTCGCGGATGCGTGGGTCCATGACGGAACACCTCTTTGACTATGCAAACCAGTTTCGGAATGCAATTCTTGCCGTAGCGCTCATTCGAGCCGTCGTCTGGTCTCGCGGTGGCGATACCGGAACATTGGCTCGAACCCCACGAACCCGAACGGTCCGGCGAGACGACCGAGTTCGCCGAACGGAAGTTCGTACTCGACGTGGTCTCTGACGAGCGTTCTTTCCCCGTCGGCGTAGAAACTGTGCGTGTGAACCCACCGCGGGAACGGTCCATCGCGCATCTCGTCGCGGAACAGTCCTGCGCCTTCCTCGCGCCTGCGCGCTACGATACGAGTGGTCCAGCCCTGTCGTGGTCCGACACCGAACGGGCGCACAGACAGGTCTGCCTCGGCTCCCTCCGCCAGTATTTCGGGGTCCGGTTCGCCATCCGGCCCGCGCGCAGCCTCCACCCGGAGGTTCATGAATCCCGGAGTCAGGGCTTCCAACCCGTCGAGCGTCGAGTAAAATCGCCAGACTTCCTCGAACGGCGCGTGCACGTGTGACTCGTGCTCATAAACCGACATAGGAACAGATGAACCCGAGCGGGCAAAACTCCCGCGGTGAACCTACCGTGGTACAGCACAGTCATGTACGAAATAAAAGCGGCACGTATATACCCGCCGGCTGAGAATCGGCAAGTATGACTAAAACCTGTCGAAACTGCAAGCAGAGCTTCGGGAGCGAACTCGAATTCGAACTCCACCGGGATGTCTGCTCCGACGCACAGTTGTTCTGTAAACGGTGTGGAGAGCGCTTTGCCGAACGAACCGCGACGACCGATGGCTGGCGATTTTCCTGTCCGAACGACGACTGTGACGGCGAGGGATTGGAAGAAGACCTGCATCCAGTCGGTGACCTGCTGCTCGTCTCGCAGTAGCGCGGATAGCTTTTTGCGGGCGGCCCACAAGAGAGGTGCATGGAGTACACGACTCTCGGCAACACAGGAATGGAAGTAAGCCGAATCTGTCTCGGCTGTATGAGTTTCGGGACCTCGGAGTGGCGCGAGTGGGTGCTCGATGAGGAAGAAAGCCACGAAATCATCGAGCGCGCAATCGACCTCGGCATCAACTTCTTCGATACGGCAAATATGTACTCACAAGGCGAATCAGAACGGGTACTCGGCAACGCGCTCGCGGGCTATGACCGCGATTGGCCCGTGGTCGCCACGAAGGTCTACAACCCGATGGACGACGACAACCCGAACGCACAGGGGCTTTCGCGCAAGGCCATCGAACAAGAACTCGAAAACAGCCTCGACAGGCTCGGAATGGACACCGTGGACCTCTATCAGACCCACCGATGGGACTACGACGCACCAATCGAGGAAACCCTCGGCGCGCTCGACGACGCGGTGCGCCGGAATCAGGTGCGCTACATCGGTGGCTCCTCGATGTGGACCTACCAGTTCGCCGATGCACTCCACACAAGTGATAGATTGGGTCTCGAACGATTTGTGACGATGCAAAACCACTATAACCTCGCCTACCGCGAGGAAGAACGCGAGATGCTGCCGTTCTGCCAGCAGGAGGGCGTCGGTGTCATCCCATGGAGTCCGCTCGCACGCGGCTATCTCACGCGGCCTCACGAGGAGTTCGACACCACGACGCGCTCCGAGACGGACTCCTTCGCACAGGAGTTCCCCTACAACGAGGGCGGCGGTCAGGAAATCAACGAGCGCGTCCAAGAACTCGCTGAGGAATACGACGCGACGATGGCCCAAATCGCGCTCTCGTGGTTGCTCCACAAGGAGTGGGTCGATGCGCCGATTGTGGGCACGACAAGTGCCGAACACCTAGAGGATGCGGTTGCAGCCCTCGAAATCTCGCTTTCGGATAGTGATATCGAGTATCTCGAAGAACCCTACGAGCCGGTTCGAGTCTCCGGTCACGAGTAGAGGTTAGTTTTCATCGGACTCCGATTTGGATTCCGGTGCGAGTTTCTCCACCCATGACAGCGCTTGCTCGATGTCTGTCTGTGGCGGCGAACAGGTGAACGACCGACAGACATAGATTGTCGGCTCACCGCTTTCCTGTCCGCGCCCGGCCCAAATCGGTGGCGACTCATCGAGTTCGAGTTCGTCGAGCCACTCGTCCAACTCACCCTCGGTAGCTGGCCTACGGGCAAGCAGTCGGCCCGGAAGATAGCGCCGACCGATTCGTTTGCGCCACGCTTCGGGAAGTGCGTCAGTCACAATTGTGAGTTCGAGTGAACCACGACTGTAGCGGTCGGCGGCGAGCGCGAGCGATGCCCGACGCAGCGGACTCGATTCGATGGTTTCGGCGTGGGTTTCGAGCACTGCCGCTGCAATCTCCT
>DASSKS010000523.1:0-3279 GCA_035690245.1 Halococcus sp.
GAAACGGTGTTCGTCAGGAGTGTTGGTCTTTCCGACGAGGAAGCCGCCGAGGTCATCCGTGCGTTCACACCCGAAGGTGGCCGGCCAGAACCCCTACGAATTTCCCGGCTGGCCGCCCGCGCTGGCGATACGTGGAAGAGAAAATAGGGGAAGATTCGAAAGAGTGTCCAGTGAGTGATTTTCGAGCAGAAAGCTTCGAGATGAATCACAAACTGTAAATCTACGTCACGAACCGCGAATCACGGACCATAAATACCGCGGGCCACACGCCTCCACTTTTTTACTTCGGGGTGTCGCGCCCATCGGGCGCTCAACCCCTCGCAAAAACCTGGACTAAAAACTGCCGCTCACTCCTTCGCTACGCTCAGTCGTTCGCGGTACAACTGCTTGCCCGCCGCTTCCGCACCGCGCCACACGCCTCCCCAGCCGATTCGCTTCGCTCGCTCTGCTCGCTTCGTTCATCCCTCGCACGAGTCGCACACCTTCGGTGCGCTCCCGCGCGCCAACCGCCCCGCCCAATCCGCCAATTGAATTTCACTCCCCTGCACCCGGTGGAAACGAACGTTTTTGCCGGCGGGCCACAAGCCACCGGTATGCCACCACGGCCGAGCACGTTCTCCATCGTCGCGCGCGACCCAGAACAGGAGGCGGTCGGCGTCGCGGTCCAGTCGAAGTTCATCAGCGTCGGTTCTGTTGTCCCATTCGCAAGCGCCGACGCGGGTGCGATTGCGACCCAGAGCTTTGCGAACGTCACCTACGGCCCGGATGGACTCGACTTGCTCCGCGAGGGAAATTCCGCCACAGAAGTCATCGAGAGACTCACCGACGCCGACGACGAGGCTCCCCAGCGCCAAGTCGGCGTGGTCGGACAAGATGGTTCAATCGCGGCGTTCACCGGTGAGGAGTGCTTCGAGTTCGCGGGCGACATTCACGGCGAGAATTACACCGTACAGGGAAACATCCTCGAAAATCGAGAGACTATCGAGGCGATGGCAGACACCTACGAGAGCACCGATAGCGGACTCCCCGAGAGACTCATCGCTGCCCTCCACGCCGGCAACGAGGCCGGTGGTGACGCACGCGGCGAACAGAGCGCAGCACTCTACGTGGTGAAACCAGAGGGCGGCTACGACGGCGG
The DNA here is from genome assembly GCA_035690245.1 of Halococcus sp. Classification (GTDB taxonomy): domain Archaea; phylum Halobacteriota; class Halobacteria; order Halobacteriales; family Halococcaceae; genus Halococcus. The sequence continues at coordinate 1,139 of DASSKS010000523.1, forward strand.
CAACGACCGCTGGATAGACGTGCGCGTCGATGACCACGCCCACCCAATTGACGAACTCGAACGTGTCTTTCGTCTGTATGATGTGACGCTGCTCGAACGCGAACCACCCGATGAACTTCGAGAACTCGACGGCGAAACAGCAGAAGAAGTCACGGTGGCGCTTGCTGGGGCTGGATTCTACGAAGGAACCTCGACAGAATTTGGCGAGGACGAACGCACAGCACTTGCTGACTTTCAGGGGGCGAACAACTTCGAGAACCACGACCTCACAGTAGTAGTGGACGCGCTCGCGCGCGGCTGGAACGACGCCGAGGGCAGCGACGAGACACGGCTCGTGAACGCGATTTGGCACGGGATTTCGGGACGCGAGCGCGCGTGAGGGGCACTTTCTTTATGCGCTCTCGCGTAGGGCGGGTATGCGCGACGAGGAAGAAATCAGAGAGCAATACGAGTTTTTGAAAGACGAATTGGCTGACGAAGATATGAACCACGAGGGCGTTCGCCAGATGTTTACGTACTATCGGCGCGCGCTCGGGTGGGCACTCGAAGAGGAGCATATGTAACGTCGGCCGATAGTGTTAAGTGTGGCTGACGATAGGATATGCATGACGCTTCGCTTGGAGGGCCGAAGCGTCAGCGGGGACCAATTCAGGGCGGCAAGCGCTCGGCGCGGGCTTTTCTCCCGCCCGAGTGCTTTCCTTTCGAACTACCCAGTAGCGATGTGTCCCGCGAATGTGGTCGTAGTGAACATCTCACGGGCATAACGTTGACATACCCGATTAGCACCACTGTAAAATCGACGCGAAACGCGCGTGCAGTGGGTATTGGATGCGTATTCCTACACCGAACTGACAGACAGTTCCGTTATGTTTATCCTATTCAAACACATACGACCAGCAGAATACAATGTACGATCTGACTGGATTCCAGCGCGACCTGCTGTACGCCATCGCGGGCAAAGAAGAGCCACACGGACTCGCAATCAAGGACGAACTCGAAGACTACTACGAGACAGAAATCCATCACGGACGACTGTATCCCAATCTCGATACACTCGTGGACAAGGGGCTGGTCGAGAAGGGCCAAATCGACAGGCGGACCAACTACTACAAGATTACCCGTCGGGGCCAGCGCGAGATCGAGGCCCGCCGCGAGTGGGAATCCCAGTACGTCAACCCGTGATGAAAATATTGCACGAATCGTAACGAATTAGTTAAGGCACGGGCGGGCGGTCTCCCCGTATGGACAGAGATGCGACAGAGCCGCGCGTTCGACGGCTTCCGGGAACGCGCGCGCGCGAGTGGGTTGAGCACCAGCAGCGTGTTTCCGCGCCGAGCACTCATGTGTATGATTTCGTCTGGGACCCGACGGAACCCGCCGATGGACCCTTCTGTACCGATGTGGATGGAAATGTATTGATGGATTTCACGTGTCACGTCGGGGCCGCGCCCTTTGGATACAACAATCCGAAAATCACGGAGCCGATGGCCGAGTTCGACCTCGTGGACCCGCTGAAAATCGCCGGACAGGACTTCTATGTGGGGGCTGGAGACGCCGAAAATCCCGATTTTCCGGGACCTGCGGGCTTGATGGAACGGCTCACGGACCTCACCAGCACGTATGGGATGGATAAGGTGTTTCTGTCGAACTCGGGTGCAGAGGCGGTCGAGAACGCAATCAAAATCTGTTATGACGGTGGCGGCTCGTATGGAATTACCTTCGAGGGCGCGTTTCATGGCCGTACTCTTGGAGCACTCTCGCTCAACCGTTCGAAGTCGGTCTATCGCCGGGACTTTCCCGAGATTTCAGGGATTCACGACATTCCCTTCTGCCGCGACCGCACCTGTGATAGCGACACCTGCTCGTGTGGATTCTTCGCGGGCGGAACCTCACAGTTGCGTCGAATGCTGAGTAAGGAGTTTGGGTCGGTCGACCCTGCGGAGGTCGCCTATCTCATCATGGAGCCGATTCAGGGCGAAGGCGGCTATCATCCTCCGAGCGAGGCGTTTATGGAAGAGGTCGCGGCGGTTTGTACCGAACACGATATTACCCTGGTTGCCGACGAGATTCAGGCGGGAATGGGCCGCACTGGCGAGTGGTGGGCCGCAGACCACTACCCAATCGAACCCGACGTGATTACG
>DASSKS010000524.1:0-3604 GCA_035690245.1 Halococcus sp.
GGTGACGACCAGTGAGTGAAGCCGCCGAGTTCCACGCGATGCGCGAACCCGTGGTCGAGAAGGTCGTCGTCCACATGGGCGTCGGTCGGGGCGGTCAGGAGTTGGCGAACGCAGAGGACATCCTCGAAGCCATCACGAGCCAAACGAGCGTCCGAACGCGCGCGAAGGCGACCGAACCCGAGTTCGGGATTCGCCAAGGCGACCCCATCGGCGCGAAGGTCACACTCCGCGGCGAGCACGCCGAGGAGTTCTTGGAGACGGCGCTCCCGCTGGCGGAGGTTTCGCGCACGCAGTTCGACGAGACCGGGAACTTCAGCTTCGGCGTCGCAGAACACACCGAGTTCCCGACGCAGGAGTATAACCCGAACATCGGCATTTATGGGCTGGACGTGACGGTGAATCTGGTCAGGCCGGGGTCGCGCATCAAAAAGCGCACCAAGGTCACCCGGAAGGTTCCAGAGCGCCACCGACTCGACGTGGAGGACGCAATCGCGTTTCTCGAAACCGAATACGAAATGGAGGTACAATGAGCGAAAGCGAGACTGGTGAACACGCGAGCAAACGCACGGGCCAGCTAGAAGCCTGTCAGCGGTGTGGCCGAAAGCAAGGCTTGGTCGGCAAATACGACATCTGGCTGTGCCGACAGTGTTTCCGCGAAATCGCCCGCGGCATGGGATTCAACAAATACCAATGACTGACAACGACACGCTTGCGGACGCGCTTTCGGGACTCGACAACGCCGAAAGCGTCGGCAAGCTCGATTTGACTGTGCAACCCGCCTCGAACACCATCGGCTCGGTGCTCGAAGTCATCTACGATAGAGGCTATATCGATGGCTTCGAGTTCACGGATGATGGAAAAGCCGGCAAGTTCGAGGTCGAACTCAAAGGAAAGATCAACCGCTGTGGCGTCGTCAAACCCCGGTATTCGGTGGGCGCAGACGAGTACGAGAGATGGGAGAAGCGATTCCTCCCGGCTCGTGATTACGGAACGCTCATCGTCACGACGAGTCACGGCGTGATGAGCCACTACGAGGCCAGAGCAGAAGGTCTCGGCGGGCAGGTGCTCGCATACGTATATTGATAATGATAGAAGAGAGACTCGAAATTCCAGACGAGGCACACGCCGAAACCGAGCGTTTCGACCTCACCATCTCGGGACCGAACGGCGACGTTACGCGACGGTTGTGGTATCCGAACGTCGAAGTACGAATCGAAGATGGCGAGGTAGTCATCGAGAGCGAGACGGATAACGCCAAAACGAACGCGACGATTGGAACGTTCAGTAGTCACATCGAAAACGCCTTTCACGGCGTTCTCGAAGGATGGACCTACGAAATGGAGGTGTTTTACTCACACTTTCCGATGCAGGTCCGCGTCGAGGGTGATGAAATCGTGATTCAGAACTTCCTTGGCGAGCGCGCTCCACGACGGACACCGATTCACGGCGATACAGTCGTTGAAGTGGACGACGAGCGCGTCACGCTCTCCGGTCCAAATAAAGAGGACGTGGGCCAGACCGCAGCGGACATCGAACAGCTCACGCGGGTGAGCGGCAAGGACATCCGGGTGTTCCAGGATGGCGTGTACATCACTGAAAAACCCCGCAGACCGGAGGTGAGTGCCGGTGGCGAGTAACGACCTGACCACTATCGACGGCGTTGGCGAGGAGAAAGCAGACGACCTTCGAGAAGCGGGTTTCGAAACCATCGACGACCTCCGCGAAGCCAATCAAGACGAACTCGCCGAAGTTGAAGGAATCGGCAACGCGCTCGCCGCGCGCATCAAGGCCGATGTCGATGAACTCGACGTGACGGACGACGCAGCGACCGCAGAAGACGAGACCGAACCCGAAGCCGAGGAGATACCGGACGAACTCACGGACGTGAGCGGTGTCGGCGCAGAACGGGCCGAGGACCTCCGTGAGGCAGGCTTCGAAACGGTCGAAGACCTCCGCCGGGCCGAACAGTCGGACCTCTCTGCTGTCGATGGCGTTGGCAACGCGCTCGCCGCGCGCATCAAGGCCGATGTCGGTGGTCTCGAAGTCGAAGCGGAACCGGAAACCGAAGTCGAGGAAGAAGAACCAGAAGCGGAAGAAGAAATCGAGACGGAGCTTCGACCGCGTGGGCTGGTCGAGAAGACGCCGGACCTCGACGACGAGACCGGACGATTGCTCACCGCACGTCGGCGCACATCGTCTCCCCAGTTCAACCGACAGGACCACCACAAGAAAAAGCGCGTTTCGACCTCGTGGCGCAAACCACGCGGCCAGCTCTCGAAACAGCGCCGCGGTATCAAAGGCAAAGGCGCGAAAGTCGAGGCCGGTTATCGAACTCCGCAGTCGGTGCGGGGCCGCCATCCCAGTGGGTTCGAGGAAGTTCGCGTCGAGAACACCGACGACCTAGAGGGTGTCGATGGCGACACGCAAGCAGTTCGAATCGGTTCCACGGTGGGAGGACGAAAACGCGAACGCATCGAAGAACAGGCAGAGGACGACGGAATTCGGGTGCTCAACCCGACCTACGTCGAAGTCGAGGTGGAAGCAAATGAGTGATTTGAGCGCACAACGCAGGCTGGCCGCCGATGTCCTCGATGTCGGGCAAAATCGAGTGTGGTTCGACCCCGACGCACAGGGCGAAATCGCCGACGCGATTACCCGCGAGGACATCCGCGAGCTAGTCCAACAGGGCACAATCGAATCGAAGACGGCGAAGTCGAACTCGCGTGGCCGTGCGCGCGAGCGCGAACAGAAACGCGCCTACGGCCACCGGAAGGGTCCCGGTTCGCGGAGAGGGACTGCCGGTGCGCGCGAGAACAGAAAGGACGCATGGGTTGCAAGAATCCGCGCCCAGCGCCGTCGGCTGAAGGAGCTTCGAGAGGACGGCACGCTGAATCGAACCCAGTACCGCGCGCTGTATAACAAAGCGGGCGGCGGCGAGTTCGACAGCGTCGATAGATTAGAAGCCTTCGCCACGAACGAATACGACATCCGATTGGAGGAATAAGTATGGCAACAGGACCACGATACAACGTACCGATGCGCCGCCGGCGCGAGGTCAGAACGGACTACCATCAGCGGTTGCGCCTGTTGAAATCAGGCAAACCCCGACTGGTTGCGCGCAAAAGCAACCGCCACGTCAGGGCGCAGCTGGTGACCCCCAGTCCCGACGGTGACGAAACGCACGCGAGCGCGACCTCCGCGGACCTCGTAGACTACGGCTGGGAAGCCCCAACAGGGAACCTTCCGAGTGCGTACCTCACGGGGTTGTTAGCGGGGTTGCGCGCGCGAGATACTGAAGTAGAGGAGGCCGTGCTCGATATCGGTCTCAACAGCGCAACACCGGGCAGCAAGCTGTTTGCGATACAGGAGGGCGCAATCGACGCCGGGCTGGAGATTCCGCACAACGAGTCGGTGTTTGCGGAGTGGGAGCGCACGAGCGGCGAACACATCGCCGAGTACGCCGAATCACGCGACGAACCCCTCTATTCGAACGGATTCGACGCGACAGACCTTCCAGAGCATTTCGAGGAGGTACGACAAACCATCATGGATGAATTCGACCACGAACTAGGAGGTAGCGATGAGTAATCGAGGCTGGGAGCCA
>DASSKS010000525.1:0-2268 GCA_035690245.1 Halococcus sp.
TCGCCGATGCGCGCAATCGTGAGGTCCGCATAGCCGTGTTTACACAGCGCGCGGTAGGTCGCACGCATGAGCGCCTCGCGGGTCCCGTTTTTGTCCTCCTCAAATAGCTCCGAACCCATGTTGGTTGAATATTCATTCAACAACTATATGTGCTCGCATCTGTTTCGATAGTTAATGAACGCCATCGAAGCACGGGGTGTCGAACTCACCTATTCGGATGGGACCCGCGCGGTTCGCGGTATCGACCTCGAAATCCCGGAAGGAGAGTTCTTCGGATTTTTAGGGCCGAACGGCGCAGGGAAAACGACAGCCATCAAGACGCTCGTGACGCTGTTGCGCCCGACTGCGGGGTCAGTGACGGTCAACGGGTTCGATGTCGTCAAGGAAGCACGCGCCGTTCGTTCGTCTATCGGCTATATGGCCCAAAAGACCAGCATCGATAGGGAACTCACCGCGCGCGAAAACGTCCGCTTTGCCTCGGAGGCCTACGGTGTTCCCCGAAGCGAGCGCGCCGGGCGCATCGACGAACTCCTAGACCTCGTGGACCTCGCGGACGTAGCCGACAAACGCGCCGATGATTTCTCGGGCGGGATGAAAAAACGACTGGACGTGGCGACTGCGCTGGTTCACGAACCCCCTCTTGTGTTCTTGGACGAACCCACGACGGGCTTGGACCCGAAGGCCAGAATTCGACTCTGGGAGTATTTTCGAGAAATCAACGAACAGGGCACGACGGTGTTTCTCACAACCCAGTATTTAGAGGAAGCCGACGAACTCTGTGACCGGCTTTCGGTGATTCAAGACGGGAAAATCGTCGCCACCGATTCGCCCGAGGACCTCAAATCGCAGGTCGGCGGCGACGTACTCGACATCACGATAGAAGATTCGACCGAGGAAGAACGGGCACGCGCACAGCGGGTCGCCCGCGAGTCAGGGTTGTTAGAAGAAGGGACAATCGAAATCACCGACGAGGGCATCGCCATCGCTTCAGAGCACGCCCGACGCGCCGGCACCGACCTGCTGGTTGCGCTCCGCGATAAGGACTTCATCGTGACGGGATTCGACGTGCGGTCGCCGACGCTCGACGACGTGTTCCTCGCCATCACCGGAGAACACGCGACTGACGAAGAAGCGACAGTCAACGAACAGACCGACACAGCCGAAGCGGAGGTGGTCCGATGAGCACGACCACCGGCGAGGAGCGAGCCAATCGACCAGCCATCGGAAATAGCTTTGTCGCGGACGTGTGGATAAATCTCAAGCGCTGGCTCATCAAAACCATCCGCAACCCGTTCGTGGTGTTCTCCGCGCTGTTTCAGCCCATCATCTTTTTAGTGCTGTTCACCGCGATTTTCGGGCAGGTCACACAAGGCGCGTTGCGGGGCGCACTCGGGACGAACGTCTCCTACGTCACCTATCTCACCCCCGCTATCATCATCCAGTCGGCGCTCGTCGCCGCTGCGGGTTCTGGCATCGGACTCGTCGACGACATGGAAAACGGGATGTTCGAGAAGGTGCTCGCCTCACCAATCAACCGCAGCGCAATGTTTCTCGGAAAGGCACTGTCTGAAATCGTGCGCATCATCCTTCAGACCATTATGATTCTCGTCCTCGGCTACGTGCTCGTCTGGTTCGATACCGGCGGTGAGGTCGGGGCGTACATCCAGACGGGCGTGGTGGGCGCACTCGGCATCATCGTCATCGCCATCGTGTTTGCGCTCTGGTTTACGGCGTTTTCGAACATCGTGGGTCTCGTGACGCAGGACACCGAATCGACCATCATCGGCGCGAATCTGCTTCAGTTTCCGCTGCTCTTTGTGTCCAGTGCGTTCCTTCCCGTGAACATCCTCCCGGAGTGGGTACAGGTCGTGGCAACCTTCAATCCCATTACGTATGGTGTGGATGCCGCCCGCGCGCTGATGCTCGGACAGGATGTACTCACTGTGCTCGACGTGACGGTCTTTTCAGGCATCTGGAATACGCTCGTCCCAGCACTCGTGGTGCTCGTCGCGCTCGACCTCGTGCTCGGCGGAATCGCGGTTCGGTTCCTGAATCGGGCGTCGAGTTCGGCAGCCCAGTAGCCGAATCGACACGAGAGATGGTGTTATTCTCAATCATCGATACCGACGGTCGTGGACCGAAGAAGAAATTCGACGTATTCGCAGTACTGTATTTGCGAAGACCGGTCGTCACTCGCTGGTGGCCGGGCTTTCGACGAGACCGGGGTCCTCGTAGTCGCGGTCGTACACCACCATATCCCGGTAGCTC
>DASSKS010000526.1:0-5787 GCA_035690245.1 Halococcus sp.
CGCCATCGGTTTCGGAATCAGACAAGTCGGCTCGTTCGTCCGGCGTCTCGGCTCCGAGCGGCGCGAGTCCGCCGTCCGGCCCGTCCTCGGGTCGTTGTGCCGGTCCACTGGTATCGAGTCCCGCGGTGAGTCGCCGCCAGAACTCGGAGAACAGGTCCTCGAACGTTGACTGGTCAGCGCGTTCGGTAACGAGACACGCACGGAGGGCTACCCGCGCGCGCTCGCGGTCGAATCCGACCTCTACGAGTGCGCGGGCAGCGGTCGTGCCGGCGTTTGCGGGCACACTCACGCCAGCCCGTCGGAGCGCGCGCACGAACCGAACGAGTTCGTCTTGTACGTGGTCGCGTGCGGTGACGAAATCAGGAATTGTCGTCATCAATCGGCCTCCACGCGGGCGGTTTCTGCTGCCTCATGAAGCGTCGCAAGCAGGTCGTCATCGACACGCTCGATGTCCTCGACTTCCTTTAAGAGACACCCGAGCGTGTTTCTGATTTCCTCGTGACCGAGCGACCCATCGCCGTCGTAACGGAGCGCGGCGACCGCCCGCGCCCAGTCGATGGTTTCTGCCGCGCCGGGCGGCTTCAACAATGGTTCCTCGCGCAACCGCTCGGCCATCGCACACAACTCGGCAGCCACCGCCCCGTCGAGTTCCGGTACTTTCCGTTCGAGGATGGCCCGTTCCTTCTCGAACGACGGCGGTTCGACGTGCAGGTACAAACACCGGCGTTTGAGCGCATCGCTCAATCCCCGCGTCCGATTCGAGGTGATGACCACCACTGGCGGCGTCTCAGCCCGCACCGTCCCGAGTTCGGGCACGCTTACCTGAAAGTCAGACAGGATTTCGAGCAGCAGCGCCTCGAACTCCTCGTCTGCTCTATCCACTTCGTCGATGAGCAACACTCGTGAACTGTCGCCACGAAGCGCGCTCAAGAGCGGTCGCTCCAACAGGAATTCCTCCGTGAAGACCGATTCGTTCGCGTCACTCTCGTCTGCCTGCATCGACAGCAGTTGTTTCGTGTAGTTCCATTCGTACAGCGCGCTTTCGGCGGTCAGCCCCTCATAGCACTGGAGTCGAATCAGTTCGGCGTCGAAACCACCGGCCAACACTTTGGCGAGTTCGGTCTTTCCGGCTCCGGGTTCACCCTCGACGAGTAGCGGCTTGCCGAGTCGGAGCGCCAACTCCACAGTCGTCACGATATCGTCACCCGCGACGTAGTCCTCGCTCTCAAAGGCCGTCCGAACGTCGGTCTCGGTCGCCTCCTCGAACACGGACGACGGTCGCTCGCTCATGATGGGGTCTTCGTCATGCACACACGTAGCTCCCTCGTTTGTCCCGCGTTCGCGCCGAATCGACATCGAGAGGCAACACGCGCTCAGTCGGCTGCCGCGGACCCACCGGAGCGCTCGCTCGCTTCGGTCAGTGCCCGTTCGGTATAGACCCTCAACAACTGGGCGCGGAACTCGTTCGAGGCTTGGAGGTCCGACATCATCATGTCCACATCGAGGTCGTCAGCCGCGTGGCCGGCGGCATCTTCGATGGAATTAGCATCGAGTGCGCCACCCGCGAGCGCGTCTTCGACGGGTTCGAGACGAACACCATGATCCATCGCACCGTTCGCGCCGATGCGCGCGGAGTTGACGGTTTCGCCGTCGGTATCGAGTAGCGCAGCGACACCGACCATCGCATAGCCAGAGGACGGACTCGGTTTCTTCGCGTACACGCCGGTCGCGCCGTCCGCAGACGGAATCTTGATGCGCGTGAGGAGTTCGTCGGGCGCGAGGTCGGTCGCGTACATCCCGAAGAAGAATTCGTCCGCCGAAATCTCACGCTCGCCATCCGGGCCTTCGGCGATGAGGGTCGCATCCGAGGCGAGCGCCGCGCCCGGCAGGTCGGCGGCGGGGTCCGCGTGGGCGAGGTTGCCGCCGATGGTGCCTCGATTTCTGACTTGGACATCACCGACTTGCTGGACTGCCGCCGCGAGTGCGGGCGCGTGTTCGGCCACTTCGTCGGAGTCCGCGAGGTCACTATACCGAGTCATCGCGCCGATAGAGAGGGTGTCACCGTCTACTTCGATACCCTGCATTTTCTCGATGCCGCCGATGTCGATCAATACATCTGGACTCGATAGACCAGTCTTCATCGCCGGCAGGAGACTGTGCCCACCGGCGAGCAGTTCCGTGTCCTCGTCTGAATGGTCATCGAGAAGGTCGAGCGCTTCGCTGACGCTTTCTGCTTTGTAGTAATCGAACTCGTCTGGGTACATCACTCATCACCCCACGAGAACTCGCCGCCATCCGCCGCAGCACTCTCGTTCACCGCCTGCCAGACCCGTTCATTGGAGAGTGGCATATCGATGTGGTCGATACCGAACGGCTGGAGCGCATCCGTAACCGCATTGACGACCGCCTGCGGAGCCGCGATGGTCCCTGCCTCACCGACACCCTTCACCCCGAGCGGGTTGTGCGGCGAAGGCGTCACGGTGCTGTCGGTCTCCATCTCGGGGATGTGTTCAGCTTTCGGCACGACGTAGTCCTGCATCGACCCCGTGGTGAGACTGCCGTTGTCGTCATAGACCGCCCCTTCGTACATCGCCTGTCCGATGCCCTGTGCAACGCCGCCGTGGACCTGTCCCTCGACGATTTTGGGGTTGATTTGGGGTCCCACATCATCCACAGCCGCGTACTTCTCGAATTCGATTTCGCCCGTGTCGGGGTCCACTTCGACCACTGCAACGTGCGTTCCGAACGGGAACACGAAGTTATCCGGGTCATAGAAGGAAGTCTCCTCAAGCCCCGGCTCGACGCCTTCTGGCATATCGTGGGCGAGATAGGACTGCTGGGCGACTTCTTGAATGCTCATCGAGCGCTCCGGCGCGCCAGCGACCGAGAACTCGCCGTTCTCGAACTCGATGTCCTCCTCGCCCGCCTCTAAGAGATGGGCGGCGATTTTCTTCGCCTTCTCGACCACCTTCTGTGAACTCGTCGCCAGCGCGCTTCCGCCGACCGCCGCCGAGCGCGAGCCATACGTCCCCATCCCTTGGGGTATCTCGTCGGTGTCGCCTTCGACGATTTCGATGTCGTCGTAGGGGATTCCCAACTCATCGGAGACGATTTGGGCATACGTGGTCTCGTGGCCCTGTCCATGACCTGATGTCCCACAGAAGGCCGTGACCGTCCCCGAAGGGTGAACTCGAACTAGCCCGGATTCCCACAGCCCTGCCTGTGCGCCGAGTTGACCAGCCAATTCCGAGGGTGCGAGTCCACACGCCTCGATATAGCTCGAAAACCCGATGCCGAGATACCGCCCTTCGTCGCGGAGTTCTTCTTGGCGCTCTCTGAGGTCGTCGTACCCGACCATATCGAGGGCTTTGTCGAGTGCCGGCTCGTAGTCGCCGCTGTCGTAGACCACCGCCACCGGCGTCTCGTGGGGGAAGTCATCGGGGGAGACGAAGTTGTGTCGCCTGAACTCAGCCGGGTCCATATCCATCTCGCGCGCGCCGAGCGTAATCAGCCGTTCGACGGTGTAAAGTGCCTCTGGACGACCAGCCCCACGGTAGGCGTCGGTCGGCGCATTGTTCGTAAAGGCTCCGATGACGTGACAGTGAATCGCCGGAATGTCGTACTGACCCGAAAGCAGTGTGCCGTAGAGATACGTCGGAATCGCGGGCGCGAACGTCGAGAGGTACGCGCCCATGCTCGCGTAGGTTTCGACGCGCATCCCCGTAATCGTCCCGTCTTCGTCCATCGCCAACTCGGCGTGCGTATCGTGGTCACGACCGTGGGCGTCGGTGAGGTACGTCTCAGAGCGCGTGGCGGTCCATTTCACCGGTCGCTCCAGTTGTTCGGCACAGAACGCGGTGAGCGTCTCGTCGGGATAGACGTGAATCTTTGAACCGAACCCACCGCCGACATCCGGTGCGCGGATGTGGAGTTTGTGTTCGGGCACATCTAAGACACCGGCCATCAACTGGCGGTGGAGATGGGGATTTTGGGAGGTCATCTCGACCCGGAGGTCCCCGGTTCCGGGCTTGTAGTCGGCCACCGTCGCCCGTGGCTCCATCGCGTTCGGGATCAACCGCTGATTTTCGAGGTCCACCTCGACGGTGTGCGCGGCGTTTTCGAACGCTTCGTCGGTTTCGTCCGCGTTGCCGATTTCCCAATCGAACGCCTGATTGCCGGGGACTTCATCGATTTCTTCGTCTTCGTTGACGTCGGTATCGGTGGGGTCCTCGGTCGGTTCGTGAAGCACCGGCGCGTCGTCCTCGACGGCTTCTTTCGGGTCCGTGACCGCATCGAGGCGGTTGTAATCAACGTCGATGGCGTCGAGCGCGTCGTGGGCGAGATAGCGCTCTTCTGCGACCACGACCGCGATGCCGTCGCCCTGATAGCGCACCCGGTCAGCCGCTAGAATCGGATGCGATGGTGTCTTCAAATCAGGCAGCAACCAGCCAGTCGGCAAATCGCCCGGCGTGCCCGACGCCTCGATGTCGTCTGCGGTATAGACCGCGAGCACTCCATCCATTTCCTCGGCTCCACTGGTATCCACGCCCTCGATTTCGGCGTGGCCGTACTGACTCCGCAAAACGGCCATATGAGCCATCTCCGGGCGCTGGATGTCGTCTGTGTATTCCGCTTCACCAGTGATGAGTGAGGGGTCCTCGCGGCGCTCGACCGCCGAGCCAAGCACCGATTCCACGTCGAGTTCGTCGGATTCGATTGTTTCTATCGACATCTAATCGTCACCTCCGCCGTCTGCGGCCGCCGCCTCTGCCTGCGCGCTCATCTCGTTGGCGGCGTACTCGACGGCGTTGACGATGTTCTGATAGCCGGTACACCGACACAGATTGCCCTCGATGGCTTCGCGGATTTCCTCCTCACTCGGGTCCGGGTTCCGTTCGAGAAGGTCGTTCGCCGCGAGCATCATGCCGGGCGTGCAGTAGCCACACTGAAGCCCATGCTCCTTTTGAAATCCTTCCTGAATCGGGGCGTAGGTGCCGTCCTCTGTGAGTCCTTCGACGGTTCCGACCTCCGCGCCGTCTGCCTGTACCGCGAGCACCGTACAGGATTTTACGGCATCCCCGTCCAAATTGACCGTACACGCTCCACACGTCGAGCTTTCACACCCGACGTTCGTGCCTGTATAGCCCAACTCATCCCGGAGTGCGTGGACGAGTAGCGTCCGCGAATCGACGGTGAGTTCGTGTGCTGTACCGTTTACTGAGAGTTCGATATCGTGTTCTGCCATGAGTTAGTTGTCCGACCCGCCGAGAATCCGGTCCACGAGACCCTGATTCTCTGCATCCGATTCGTCCGCTGGCTCTGCCTCCTCGATCTCGCCGCCCTCTTCTGCGATTTCTTGCTTGCGAATTTCGTCTTGAATTGAGGAGAAGAATCTTTTAACGACCTGATTCGCGGCTGGGTTGATGACGCGCTGGCCCATCGAGGCGATGCGACCGAACACCTCGGCTTCGGCGTTCCAATCGACCTCGACTCCGGTATCGGTTTCGTCGAGTTCCATCCACGCATTCATCTCGAAGGAGCTATCGCCGGCCGAGCCTTCGCCTGCGGCTTCCATATATGGCTGTTTGCGCTCTTCGATTGTCACCACTGTCTCGAAGGTGGGATTCACCGGCCCGATACCGATTCCGATGACCGTGGCGTAGTGATTTCCCTCCTCAAAGGCGCGTTCGGCGATGACTTCCGGGTCCGATGTCGGCTCGACATCCCGACCCTCGTACTCCTCGCGGAGTTCGTCGAAATCCACATTCGTATCATCGACTTCGACGA
>DASSKS010000527.1:0-3669 GCA_035690245.1 Halococcus sp.
CCTTCGGCTTCGTTCGCGGGACAATCACTGACTACCGCCACCGCAACCGCACAGCACCGCAGAAGCCCTCAACGCGCGCTCCCTTCGGTCGCTACTCGTTCACTCCGTTCACTCGCGCGTCTCGCCCTTCATCCGCCAGGACCGCACCGCTGCCGCCCCGCAACCCCCGCTCACGGACCAGCACTGTCTCGCCGGCAACCATCCGGTCGCCGATTCGCACTCCGAGGTCTTCGCGCTCGATTGCTGTGGGAAAAATCACGTCCACGCGACTGCCGAAACTGATGTGGCCGATGCGCTCGCCTCTCGTTATTTCATCACCCGGCTTCACGGTTGGGTGGATGCGCCGGGCGAACGCACCGGCGATCTGAACCACCGAAAACGCGCCACAGTCGATTGTTACCTTTTCGTTTCTCTCTGAGTCCTTCGAGAACGCCGGGCGGTTCGCTCCGGGCGAGTGCGTCACCGTTTCGACGGTGCCAGAACACGGCGCGCGATTGACGTGAACATCGGTGACACTCATGTAGATGCCGACGCGCACCCGTTCGCCTTCCTCGCGGATGACTGATACCCGCCCATCGGCGGGTGAAACGATTCCTTCGGGGGGAATCGTGCGCTCTGGGTCGCGGTGAAAGCAGAGTGCAAGAGCGCCACATCCAAGGGCTACCACGCCCGCTACTGGCGAGAGCAGGCCCACCACTGGCGCGAGCGCGAGCGCAGGAAGGGCATACCGCCATGCGTGGGGCGCGAGTTGCACGATATCCGGCATTCACATTCAGAACATATTAGTCTATTACTATCGCCTCCGTCTACACAACTCTAGCATAAATCACACTTGCGCTATCGAACACGACCACCATACGCTTTGTACTCTCAAAATCCGCCGATACCAAAAATCACCAACACTTATCGGCAGAAATCGCCGTATATACCCCAACCATTTCGAGACCCTTCGTTTCGAGTAGAAGGCAAGTTCGTCCGTCGAATCATCCACATCGATTCGTGACTCGGTCGGCCGTAACGTATTTTGCACTACGGAAACAATGATTTCAACGCCGGCTGTTATCCGCTGCCACCACTGTCAGCCGGAGAACGCAGGGAGGGGTGTATCACCCACAGTCTGTTTGTTTACCTCCCGCGTTTTCGAGGAGAGAGACCGGTATCGAACCGCTTTCGCAGACACACTGAGCACTACGCAGAGAGTTCTCTAACACACTCCGATCTCTTTGAGTTCCGAGGAGTTACAGAGTAGAGTGTCTATAACCGCTGGATTCGCCGAAGAATTCCTCTGCCAATGGAAGGTTTCAACCCACAAACATTCATCTGACATATGCGAATCATCAATAACGACTGGCAGGGCTTTCATCTTCAACCCCACAAGGGTTCGTCTGAAACACCATGCCCGATTTTCGAGGCACAGACGGCTTAGTGTTTTCGTCAACCGCTAATTCTGGTCAAACACCGGGGGATCGATGGTTCGGTTAGTCCTCTGGGCCACTATCGCCTGCATACCGAATTCGATAATTCATCTCGACGTTTCATCATCCCCTCCTGTGAGCTGTTGATTCTCGAAACAGGGAAGAATCCAGATAATAAATGATATCAGACCAATCGCGCCGAGTCATGGATTTCTCGCCTGTTCTGAGTTGTTCTCTGCGGTGTTGTTTGAATATCATTTGTCCGCCGAAATCGAACAACTTGATTCTGGCTCGTCTTCGTCGGTATTCGCTTCGGTCAAAGAACTGTTGGGTGATAGCCTCCATATCGTTGTCTTCCGGTCTCCGTGACGACCATCGAGTTTATTGAACCCGGCACGAAACGGCGACGAATGGAGCGTCGTCACGCCCGGTATCCGTTTCTCGAGGCGGCCCGCACAGCCGTCGAGCAGGCTGACCTTGACCTGCTCTCGCTCGCACGCGATGAGCAGGTGGTCGAGCGCGCCGCAGAACGAACAGAACGCGCCCTCACCGACGGCACAGTCGGCGACCCGCACCGAAGCACGCGCGTCGAAGTGCTCTCGTATCCGCTCGCGCGCGTGCTCGTCTCGCTGGTCGATGAACACATCCTCACCAGAAAGTACGCCCGTGCCGAATCCACAACCGCCCACGAGCGTTTCACTGCCGCCGAAAATCGACGCGAGTTAAAGAGCACCCGCGAGAAACGTCTGACGACCGCGGACCTCCTCTCTGAGTTCGACCTCGCCCGGCACGTCCACGGAGAGGGAGATACCTACCGCGTCGATGTCGACACATATCTTCCCCTCGCGGCGGATATGTGGGGCGAGGAGTGGCGACTCGTCAATCGCGAGCTTTCTTCCGGGCAGGTACCCGTCTCGCATACAGAACTCGGTGACCTCCTCGGGAAGGCAATCGAAGGCCGCGTCGCGGACGGCCTGCCGCTCTCGGTTCCCGAGCCAATCGCCGACGCGCTCTCAGAGACCGTCGAAGACATCCGAGAGACCATCGCGGAACTCGAACTCACCCGCGACATCGATACTGTGGTTCCCGAGCGCTTTCCGCCCTGTATGAAAGCGCTGCTCGATTCGGTCCAAAAAGGTGAACACCTCCCGCATCACTCGCGGTTTGCCATCACCGCGTTTCTCGCCTCCATCGGGATGGACACCGACGAAATCGTGGACCTCTACATGGTGAATCCGGGCTTCGGCGAGGAGATGACGCGCTATCAAACAGACCACATCCGTGGGGAAACCAGCCCCACGGAATACTCGCCGCCGTCGTGTGCGACGATGCAGTCGTATGGCGACTGCGTGAACATGGACGACCGGTGTGAGACGATTTCACATCCGATGGCCTACTACGAGAAAGCGCTCGACGACGTCGACGAGGACGAACTCACCGACTGGCGCGAAAGCGAGACAGAAGCCGACGCCTGAGCTATCACTGCCCGGAAAGCCAGTAGCCCGCCGCGGTCATCACGACCACGAAAAAGGCGATAGAGCCAATGAGCGCCAGCGGACCCGGACCACTGAGCGAGGGGTAGAGAACGCCGACAGCAACGATGACGATGACAAATAGCGCAACGGCTACGCTGGAGACGACGGCCTCGACCAGCGTTTCCCGTTCCATACCTGTACCTTCGTCGGTGATGAGAAAAGCGCTTCGAACAGCAGGCGATGGGTTTAGGCACTTCCAACCCCTACTTCAATTGAAGACGAAACCAGCCCGAAAGGGACTGAATCGTCCGTACAACCATGACGCACACAAGAAACACACCCGCGTCACGAAAGGAATCGCTCGTACCCGACCTCGGGAGGATGCCCGCGCGGGCCGCCCGCGCGTGGACCGAACGGATGGCCGTCACCGCACTCGGAGAGGGCCGCTACGGCGTTGAGAGCCAAAGCGGCGCGACCTACACCGTGGACCTCTCGCGTGGGCGCTGTTCGTGTCCCGACCACGAAATCCGCGGCGAGCGGTGTAAACACCTCCGCCGTGTGGCTATCGAAATCACCGAAAAACGGGTTCCACCGCCGGGATTTCGCGCTGCCGACTGTCTCGACTGCGGTCGGGAAACGTTCGTGTCCGAAGACATCCGCCTGCCGCTCTGTGAGTACTGTGGATTCGATTCCGGCGAGCGCGTCCGCGACCGCGAGACCGGCGATTTGCTCACCGTCGTCCGTACTACCGACCGTCGGGCCGACGAAGTCGAAATCGA
>DASSKS010000528.1:0-6841 GCA_035690245.1 Halococcus sp.
CGCTTGACGAGATGGATGCGGCAACCCAGAGTATCGAGTTCGCGCGGGCAAGCAATGTCGTCGTCTTCATTGCCCCGCAGGTGGGCGATAACCTCGGTGTCGGGATCGAGATCGGGAGTACATTGGAGGATATGCTGAGAATCAAGGGAATGACGGGACCAGCAGCCGAAGCAACCTCACCGACGCGCGCGAGACGATTCATGGTCGCAACCGAGCCAGCTGTGCGGAGTGCAATGCTCGGCTCGGTTCATGCACGCTGGGACGCCAGCGTTCGGACGTTCACCGATGCCGAGGACCTGTGTCGGCTGTGCGCGCAGTTTTGCACCCATATCCAAAACGAGGAACTCTACGGACCACTCGAACAGATGGAGGAGAATGAGACAAGTCGGTAGCACGAGGATTTTCAACTCCGTTCGGAACGATTGCTTACTGCGCTAGTACCACCTCAACGCGCTCGCAGCGGTCGGGGTTGATACCGAGTTGGCTGATGACTTCGATTGGTGACGCACCGGGGTTGTTCGCCTCGAAGCGCTCGACGCGCTCGGCAAGAGTATCGCTGTCGTCGCTGTTTTCGGTGGCTTCGGTATTTCTTGTTGGTTTGTCGTCAGGTTCGGTGGACACGACACCGGTCCCGATAACCGATGGCAGTTCGCCGGTTTGAAACAGAACGCGGTAAACGTGCTTGCACTACGGACTGCGCTGACCGTCGGGACACGTACACGCGCCGTCCGAGGGGTTCACCGTATAGGTGTTTCCTGATCCACTGTGAACGCGGTACTCGTCCGGTGTGTCGGTCGCCTCGACGTGAAAGAAGCTATCGAGCGCGCGAGTAACACGCTTGGCGACAGCTCCAGAGTCCCTCATTGCTCCCACCCGGAGTTTAGTTGGCAGTCCTCAGAGTCCCGTTCATCCTCGGGCACTGGCCCGAAACAGAGGTCCTCTCCTGTTTCCCACGCACACTTAGGACAGAGGTCGCGTTCGTCATCATCGAGCGTCTTCGCGCAGCGCCCGCAGTGAGGCGGAATCTCGCACTCGTCGCCCTCGGCGAGGTCGCGGGGGTCGCCCCCCTGTTCCCCCTGCGAGAGACCGCTGTCGTAGAAATCAGAGGTCATCGACCGCCTCCGATTGTGAGGTCGATGACGCCGCGGTCGACCATCTCCCACAGGAACGCGGCTTGATATTCGACAGACGCTTCCGCGTACTCGGCAGCGTTCTCGTCGCTCAGGTGGTCGTGAACCTGCTCGATGCCGTCGGCGGTGATGTAGTCAATTTCGTCGGGGACGTGCCGGTGAGGGTCGAACTCGCTGGATTCGCTCATCGTTCGACCACTCCCGAAGTGTGGACACCGCCACCCGGAACGCCGAACTCGTTGGTGTAGGTCCCCGTGCCGCCACAGTCCACGCACTCGTACCGCTCGAACGCCGTGTTCTCGCTCGCAGAAACGCTCACGACCTCAAGCGGGCCGCCGCAATCACCGCAGTTCATCGACCGACCTCCGGCGCTGCGGCCAGCCAGTCATTCGAGGATTCGGCGATGTAGTCCTCGTGATGCATCAGCGAATCCGGTTCGACCGCACCAGCCGCCGCGTTCGGCTGCGAGCGCGGGCGGTTGTAGAAGACCATTCGCGCGCCGCATTCGTCGCACTCACCCTCGCCGCGCGATTCGTAGTTACACCGCTGGATGGACCACGACGACGCACCGCATTCGGAGCAGACCAGTCGCCGGGCAACCGACCGCCAAAACTCGACGCTTCGGGCCATCAGCGACGACCTCCCGTATCACGCACGAGGTGGGTCCAGATTGTCCAATCATCAAGACCGATACCGGAAACGCAGTCAGGACAGGGATAGACGCCAATCCCGCAGGGACCGCGGCAGTCGGACGAATCGAACGGACAGCCCTGTTCGGCGGCGAACCGAGCAACCCGCGCGATGAATTGACTCTGTGAGCCGTCGGTGAACAGCGCAGAGAGAGCGCACTTGATAGCGTGCTTGCACCCGAGACCGCGGTAATGGCGGTCCTCACAGGTACAATGGCCTGATTCGAGGTCAACCTCGTAGGTCGAACCGTCGTGATGAACCTCGTAGCTGAGTGGCGTAATGCGCTCTGCTTCGATTTCTTGAGCGACCGCGCGCTCGAAGCGCGCAGGCGTCAGGTCGATACTGCTTTCAGGGACCGCGTTTGTAGTGGACATTGCTTCTTGCCAACCCAAGAAGCACGGGTCGGCGCACCAACGCCGGCCCAGAACCATTCTGAGCGTCCCGCGCTTCTTACGCTACACCACGTCCCGGCACACCATAAAGGTTTACCTTTCAGGTTTATCCATACGGATATAGCCGAAAGGACTAAGCCATTAGGGAACGTGGGGTATGATATGGTGGAAGCCATAGTACGAGAGGAGATGAGCGACGAAGAGCGAGAGCGCAACGAAGCCGGTCGGTACGTCGAGAGCGTCACACCTGAGACGGTTCTGAGACTTTTCGATGAGGTCGAGGGGCCGGCGCTGACGAGTGGTGACGTGCGAGAACGCTACGACGTGACGAGCGAAACCGCAAAGCGCAAGCTTCAGACGCTTGAGGAACGCGGACTCGTCGGTTCCCGCACCGCTTCGGGGCGAACAATCTACTGGCGGATTAAGGACGAGGGCGATGAGTGAGCTTCGACGGTTCGAGAGCAGCCAGCGCGCGCACGACCGCGAGAGCGACGATGATAGCCAGATGCTCATCCTCGGCGCGAACGGCAAGACCGCCGAGGAGTGCTATATCGCGGCCATCGAGCAGACCGTCGCCGAGGCGAATCCCGAGTATCCCGCGAGCGACCCGGTGGCCGATGTCGCCTTCGTCAAGGACACCGAGGACTCGATGGGCATCGGGTTCGGGACTGACGACGTGCTCGAATTGTACGCCGACGGCAACCTCAAACGGGCGCGAATCATGAGCTACGCATACCCGGAGAGCCGTCTCGTGCCGGTCGAGGGGGAGAGCGATGCTAAGAATACCGACACAGCCGACGACTGGAGGTTTCGCACGCGGGGGAAGGAAAAACCGCGCCAGTCGCCGCGGAAAATCCACCACCGGAACGACGATAGCGAGAAGCGCGAGCAATGAGCGCTGACCAGTCGGACCTGACCGCGTTCGATGTCGAAACAGTCCCGGAGGGCGCGTGCGTTCGCTACGACATCTGCAAAAACGTCGTTCCAGGACGCGGGCAGATTTGCGCCGACTGCCTCGATGCCGTTCGCGCAGTTGATCGCGAGCGCCAGGAGAGTGAATGAACATGGACATCGACACGAATCCGGATGTAACCTGCGACGATTGTGCCGACCGCGAAGAGCGGACGGTTCACATCGACCGCAACACTACCGGAGAGCAAGGAGAGAACCAATGAAACATATCCTCGTCGCAGTTGTAGTGGTAACAGCCACTCTCATCAGTGGTGTCGGTGTCGTCGCCGCAGGAACGCCGCCCGCACCCGCAGAATCGCCGAGTCAGACCAATCCCACGCTACAGATTGATTTGCTCGATACTCTTCAGGACTTCATCGAGGGGATCGACGATTTTCTCGAATCAGTGGTTGACCTGCTCGAAACGCTCCAAGAGCTATTCGGTGGCGAGGGTGGTGAGGCCGATGACTGAGGACTCGGTGCTCACTATTGACGTGTATGCGCTCGATGCGCAGGAAATCCCGCATCCACTACACTCGCGGGCGACGGCGAAACACCAAACAGGGAAGGTGACGTAAAAGCTCCATGACTGCTGACCTGTACCTCGTTACCGGCGTGGTCTGTGATACGCACGGAAAGAACGTTGAGAGAGGTGGGCGATTTCGTGACCAATTCGTGACGGCTTCTGAGTCCACCGATGAAGCAATTGACCAATTCGACCGTCACTGCGCGGACCAAGATTTCGACCGTGATGGTGCGGTCGAGACCGAGGTTATTGCTGTTGATTCACCTGCTGATGTAGCCGCGTTTATTGAAAATCTTGAGGAGGAAACGGATGGATTCGGTCACGAACCGCTCTGGCGCGAGGAATGAACGCTAACCTCCCGAATCTGGCCGCGTGCAAGGGACTGTAATGGCTTTAGGGACTGATGAATATCACCGCTCGAAACGGCAGATGGGTCGTGCGGATGGACTGGCCGGAAGCCCACGAAGCCCACGAGGATTCGTCGCCAGTCGAGCGTGCCATCTCGGCGGTCGCAGATCGTCACGATGTCGCCAGCGAACAACTCCGTTCAAGCGTCGTTCGCGCAAGCGAGGGCGGAATGACCGTAGTGGTGGAGTCTGATGGCTGAGTGCCAGCGCTGCGGTCGAGACACTGACCGCCGAACGCTCGCCAGCGACCCACTCTGTGCAGAGTGCGCCAAGTGGGCCGAGGAGCACGCCCAGACCCGCGACGCTGACCAGCGCGGCCTCGGTGAATGGGAAGATCGAAACGGATGAGGGTTCGCTGTTGGCTGTTCGGACACAATTGGGTCCGGGTGGAGGACCTCATTACCCAGTGGACGAACGAGTGTTTTCGGTGCGGCGAACGCTCGACGGTTCACCTGCACGACCAGAGGGGATGAGCTGACGAACCCAATGATATGAGCGGAATCGACGGTCAAGAATCAGCGAAAGTCGGCGCGTTCTTCGAATGTGGACTGAGCGCAATCGCTCTCGGTTCGGTTGCGGGTTTCTTCACACTGCCGCCTCTTCGCGTGCTCCCGCGCTGCGAATCGTCACGTCGATTTCGACCGCCTCGTAGGGAACGAACACGCCCCGCGCCCGTCCGGCTCCCTGCTCGTGAAATTTCACGATGCCATACTCAGCGAGTACCCCAACATCGTCATGCACCACCGAATAGCTCCGGTCGAGGCGGTCGGCGAGCGCTGTGATACTCTCTGCGCGCTCGTCCATCAGCGTCTCAAGTATCTCTATCCGGCGGTCGGTGAGCAATTGCCGGAGACCGGACACGCTCTCGAACGACACCGTAGCGGGCGGTTGCTCTCCACGCTCGGCTGTATCGGCCGCTGCCACGGCGGTATCGAGCGCGTCGTCACCGCTCTGCACCGTGAGGCGGAGCGTGTCGGGATAGTTGAGTTCGGTCTCGTCGTAGGGATGGTTATCGCTGTGCATCGAGTTTTCTCACCTCGTTTCTGAAGCGAGCGGCATGGTCTTTCAGACCGCGAAACGTCAGTCCCGACACATCGTCACCGTGATGGCGGTGATGGGGACCGACGCCGTGCGCGTCGTTCGCGTTGTCGTACCGGAGGATGTGACCCTCCTCGGGATGGTAGTATTCGAAATGATAGAAATATCCGCCGTCGTAGGACGAATCCTCAACGGCGAACATCTCGAATCGCGTGCCAGTATTCGCATTGTACTCGCCCGCGTCGTCGATTACTACATCCCCGTCAGCCATGTCTTCGCCTACTATCACCTAACACCTGATAGCGTATAGCCCTACCGATATGGCCTCGGGACCACTCGCCGACCGATTCCCCTTTTCGCTATAGCTGAATGGCCTTTAGGCTACAGCCCAATGGGTGACTTTGCTCCAGCAAACTCCCGCCAGTGAATCACGAGTCGCGGACGTTCACGCCGCGCTCGACGCGGTACTCGACTTCGACCGCCCGCGTGCTCAGGACCTCCGCGAGTTCTTCGGTCATGTCGGGATGTTCGACCGCTCTTTCAAGCGCCGGGAGTATCTGCTTCGTGAACTCGCACGCGCCATCGACCGCGCCGCTGCGCGTTCCCTCGCCGAGGAGATCGCCGACGTCGTCTAGAGGTCGAGCCGCCAACTGTAATTCCCAGTCGTCTCGATTCTCATGAACCGCTGATTTTGCACATCGGGCTGGCAAAGCCGTTCTGATAGAGTGAGGAAACGCCCTCAGAGACGACGCACGACAGCCATCCGTCTGACGAACCCGATACTGGACACGAAAAGCAGGGGTTCGCGCCGCCAATCTTGCCCATCGGAACCGGCGAACGACGCGAATTGATGTGCAATTTCAGGATGGCGGGATTCTCGACGTGACTGCACGGGGTTTCACGTCGAGACTCGTCAGTGGACTAATCCAGACTCATAGTCGCCCGGTTCGGGGTCGTTTGGGAGGCCAGAAACATAGTCAGCGAGAGAGGTGTTCCGTGATTCGCAACTCTCGCAAACGTGTTCGGTGCCCTCTGTCATTGGATTCGGGACTTCTTTGGTGTGCCCGACGTGCCCACAGTTGTTACAGTAGGCGTAGTTTTCGGAGTTCATGTTGATTCTAATGTACGAGGTCGTCAGTCGTAAACGTTGCTCCGGTGGCCGACCCGCCGGACGAACAGCACTTCCGGGGTCTTGTTTCGTTGCCAGTCGATAACCACGCGGTGGTCACCGACACGAAGCGAATAGTGTGGTTCACCGCTCATGCGCCGACCGCGAAGGTAGTGCTCGACGTTCCACGTTACGTCGTCGAGTTTCGAGACGATTCTTTCGGCGTCTTCGGTTTCGAGACGCTCCAGTTGGTCGACAGCGCGCGTGCTATACTCGATTTCCGCCCTAGCCATCGTCGCCCTCTCCCCCAACAGGCCGAACGTCGATTTCAACGAGATCGCCGTCCTCTAGGTCGTATACCCAACGGATTTGTGCGGGGACAGTCAGCTTTCCAGAGGCGAACAGTTTTTGCGTCGTCCGCATGGTTACACCTAAGAGCAGAGAGATACATTGAAGTACCTCGAAATGGTCATTTCTACCGTTGATAAAAATATGACTGACCGACGCTCCGAAATTGGCCCACGCGAAAACTTGCGCCTGAGCGAGAGTGAAAGAGAATATCTCGAAACGGGAGAGATTCCGAGGACATTCAGTCAACA